>NZ_JAHBCZ010000051.1:0-33362 GCF_019956035.1 Pseudomonas sp. A-RE-22 | reverse complement strand
AAACCCAGGCATTGGTGGTGCTTGCTCGCAAGCTCTGCCGGGTGGCATTTGCCTTGATGAAAAATCAGAGCGAATACCAGCCGAAGCCTATGTTGCAGGGTTGCCCTGCAACATAGAATCTCCCACAGGGGTTGGCTACATTCCCAATCAGCTCCCTCTCGCCTAACCCTCGCCAGGAATGTTAGCGTGCTTGGTATCTTCTCCCCGACGAGCCTTGCACGATGAAAAAAACCGTACTTGCCTTCAGCCGTATCACGCCCCAGGTGGTCGAGCGCCTGCAACAGGACTTCGACGTGATTGTGCCGAGCCCGTCCAAGGGCGATATCAACGCACAGTTCAACGAAGCCCTGCCCCACGCCCACGGGCTGATCGGGGTCGGTCGCAAACTCGGGCGCGAGCAACTGCAAGGCGCCGCGAACCTGCAAGTGGTATCCAGCATATCGGTGGGCTACGACAACTATGACCTGGCCTATTTCAACGAGCGCGGGATCATGCTCACCAATACCCCCGACGTACTCACCGAAAGCACCGCCGACCTGGCCTTCGCCCTGCTGATGAGCAGCGCCCGGCGCGTGGCCGAACTGGACGCCTGGACCAAGGCAGGCCAATGGCAGGCGACAGTCGGCCCGCAACTGTTCGGCAGCGATGTACATGGCAAGACCCTGGGTATCGTCGGCATGGGCAACATCGGCGCAGCCATTGCCCGGCGTGGCCGGCTGGGGTTCAACATGCCGATCCTCTACAGCGGCAACAGCCGCAAGACCGAACTGGAAAACCAATTGGGCGCACAATTTCGCGAACTGGACCAGTTGCTGGCCGAAGCGGACTTCGTCTGCCTCGTCGTGCCATTGAGCGAGAAGACCCGCCATCTGATCGGCCAGCGTGAATTGGGCCTGATGAAACCGAGCGCCATCCTGGTCAACATTTCCCGGGGCCCGGTGGTGGATGAACCGGCGCTGATCGAAGCCCTGCAGAACAATCGCATCCGCGGCGCCGGGCTGGATGTCTACGAGAAAGAACCGCTGGCCGAATCGCCGCTGTTCCAGTTGAAAAACGCCGTCACCCTGCCCCACATCGGCTCGGCCACCCACGAAACCCGTGCCGCCATGGCCGATCTGGCTGTGGATAACCTGCGCAGTGCATTGCTGGGCGAGCGACCGCAGAACCTGGTCAACCCGCAAGTCTGGAAGTAACCGCTTAGGCCGGCCCGAGCGGGCCGGCCAACGCAGTCATTTCAACGCGCACCCAAGGCGGCCTTCATGGGCTGTGGCCGAGGCTTGCGAAACACCAGCACGTTCCCCAGCATCACCAACACCAGCCCCACCAACGCCGGCGCCGTCCACTGGTAGCCCTCGACAAACGCCGACACGTTCAACGCCACCACCGGGAACAACACGGTGCAATACGCCGCCCGCTCCGGCCCCATGCGCCCCACCAGCGTCAGATAGGCAGTAAAGCCGATCACCGAACCCGGGATCACCAGGTACAACAGTGAGCCGATGTAGCGCGTGTTCCATTCCATGTCGAACGGGATGCCTTTGAACGCGCACCACACCGCCAACATCGCCGCGCCATAGGCCATGCCCCAGGCGTTGGTGGTCAACGGCTTGAGGCCGGCCTTCTGTTGCAGGCTCGACAGCATGTTGCCTGCCGAGAAACACAAGGTGCCCAGCAACGCCAGCGCCAGGCCAAGCAAGGTTTGCGGGCTGGCGCTATGACCGGCCAGCTCCGGCCAGAACAGCAGCGCCAGCCCCAGCAGCCCCAGGGCGCCACCCAACAGCACGTTACGGGCAATCCGCTGACCGAAGAACACACGGGCATTGAGGGCATTCCAGAGCGTGGCGGTGGAAAACACCACGGCGACCAACCCACTGGGAATCCACTGGCTGGCGGTCAGGAAGCACATGAAGTTGATGCAGAACAGACACAGGCCCTGGGCAACGCAAATCAAATGGCCACGCCGATTCATCACCTGCAAGCGCCGGCTGAGCAAGAGCATCGCAAACAGGATCAGGGCCGCAAGGCCGAAGCGATAGACAATCGACACCGGGATGGCGACGACGCCCAACTGCAGTTTCAGGGCAATCCAGGTGGTGCCCCAGATGAGCACGGTAAGCAGGTACAACGAGAGGTTCATGGTGACGGCTCCTGACAATGACGTTCAGTGTCCCGCTGCCATTGACCCGGCGCTTGCGTAAACTTGCGGTTTTGTCAGCTGACAGGCTGGCACGGACCGGCCGACGGAGTAGGATGCAAGCGTTGGAGAACCGATCATGTCCACACTGCAAACCCTGCAAGTCTTTCAAGCCCTCAACAGCTCACCCAATGCTCGCCTGGAGCACAGCGCCGAGCTCGGGGACGGCTTGGCGGCCGCTTTGTGGAGCAATCACCACGATGCCCGGGACTACGAGGCGCCAACGCACCATACGCTATCGTGCTACATCGCTGGCGGCACCGGTACGTTTCGCCGCGAGCGACCCGACACCACGGGGGCACCGGACAAACTCTGCATCCTGCCGGCCGGGCATGAATCAGCCTGGGTCATCAACGGCGATATTCGCCTCGCCCACCTGTATTTCAGTGCGGAACAATTTGCCCTTGGTTGCGTCACGCTGCTGGACCGCGAGCCCCGGCAGGTGCAACTGCACGAGGAGACCTTCCTCGACGACCCGCGACAGGCACAGCGTTTTCGCCAGTTGATCGCGCTGAACTGGGACGAACCCGGTGAACGCCTGCTGACCACCAGCCTGGCCCATGACTTGCTCAATCACCTGCTGCTCAGCCAGGTGGGCCAGCGCCAGGGACTTCGCCTCAAAGGCGGCCTGGCCGCTCATCAACGGCGGTTGCTGGTGGATTACGTCGACAGCCACTTGGCCAATGCCATCAGCCTCGGCCAATTGGCGGCGCTGTGTGCGTTGTCCGAATACCACTTCGCGCGGATGTTCCGCGAAAGCTTCGGGCTGCCTCCTCATCAATATGTGCTGGCCAGACGCTTGACCTGCGCGCGGCATTTGCTGCGCACCACCTCACAACCGCTGGGCGACGTGGCGCTGGCCTGCGGATTTGCCAGCGCCAGCCACTTCACCAATCGATTCCGTCAGGCCCTGGGTGCGACGCCTGGGGAGTATCGGCAGGCGTTCTTGCGCTAGCGCCGGCTATCGCCATCGCGAGCAGGCTCGCTCCCACAGGAGAATGTGATCAATGCAGGAGCGCAAAGCGATAAAAACAAAACGGGCCTGCGATTGCAGGCCCGTTTTTCAGTCGCAAGTGAAATGAACGAGGTTTCAGCCGTGAAGCGCGGCCCGTTCGTTTTCCAGGAATTCCTCTTCCAGCATCGCATCGGCCAAGGCTACGGATTCGCTCGGTTCCTCAATGACGGCGCGCTTGCCGCGCAGTTTGCCGAACAAATGCTCCAGGGCATTTTCAAGTTTGGTGGCCGCGCCTTCGATCGCCAGTTCCAGCGATTCGGCCTTGTGCGTCACGGAAATCGGCTGATGGCCCTTTGGCCGTGCTTCAAGCTGGCAACGCAGATCATGGGGACCAGGCTTATCGCCGTTCTCGTCCCGCAGATGAACCTCAACCCGTGTCAGGTCCTCTTCATAACGTTCGAGCGTGCTTTCGATGGTAGTACGTACCCACTCCTCCAGTCGGATGCTGCTTTGAATATGGTTATCGCTGTTGACTTGGATTTGCATAGTTCATCCCTTATTTCAGCTAGCTCGCCGGGGGCCGTCGACGTTGATGCAACGGCCCCTTGAATACAGAGTCGGGCTGGCGGATGAACAATTCAACCCCTAAAAAAAGATAAATATTCATATGCAAATAAAGCCAGACAACGGCCAAAAGCGCTGTTAATGTCGGGAGTTACCCCTGCCCTGCCTGCCCACCATAAATCGCCTCCCCTCCTGCACCGTCAGCGAACATCCGCGCGTTATTGCCCCGAAACGGGCAGCGGCCACAGCCGCATTCCAGAGCGTTTGGCGCCCAGGCGCCGTGATCATTGTCCGACAGTTTTTCCGGCATGCCACTTGCTAACTCCCTGTAGGAGCTGCCGCAGGCTGCGATCTTTTGATCTTGAGGCCTGCCTGGCCCCAGGAATCTCGAGATGAACACGATCATGGAATGGCCGGTGGTCCGGTGTTGCGAACTAATCCCGATCATGGCCGGTCAACAACTGCACGTTCAATCAGGCGGTGACGCATCATGGACAACCCTTTTCAGATCATTACCGACGCCTTTGCGCCGCATTATCAAATCAACCTGAGCATTCAGGGCCTGGACGGCAGCATCATGCTGACCCTGTCCAAGAGCGGGCGCATCGTTGCCAAACGCATGATCAGCGCCCAGCAGCGCAACGACCCGGAGCGGCTCAAGCGGCTGGTGCAAAGCATTCAGTTCGGTATCGCCATCGAGCAGGGCCACAGCGCCGTGGCCATCCTCGAAGCCATGACCGGCGGTGACAGCATCAAGCTGCCACCACCGCACGCACAGGGGCCGGCGCCCTCTGCCGCCGGGATCTAGATTTCTCCTTTCTCCACCTCGGCATGCTCGCTGGAACCCGCGCCGACCTTGCGGTGCGGGTGCTCGATCTTCACCGAGGGGAACTGCGACGAAGCGTAGCGCACCACCAGGATCGAAAACGCCAGCAGCAGGATGCCACCACACAGGTAGATGATCCCCAGGTCTGGCGGGCTGTGGTGGGAAACGTTGGAAATCAGCAGCCGCGTCAGCGCCGTGATCGCCACGTAGATCAGAAACCGCACCGGCATGTGGTTGGTCTTGAAGTAGATCCCGACCATCGCCCCCAATTCCAGATAGATGAACAGCAGCAGGATGTCATCGATCTTGATGTGTCCTGCTTCGATCATCTGCAAGAATTCCATTACCGCCGCCCACGCGGTCACCGCACCGATGGCGAACAGGGCCAGGTAATGGAAGGTCTCGACGAACAGGTTTCCCAGGGACTCGGCCAGTTGATGGACGTTCTGGCGCAAGGTCTCGGCCCAGTTGATTTTCACGATGTAGTTTCCTTAGGTCGGCTCGACCGGATGATGCGGGTTGGACGTGACGGTTGTTCTGCATGCAGAAAAAAGGCCAGCGACTGAAGGTGAGATGGCGATAGGCTGGTATCCGGCACTTTTGTGATCGTCATGCGGCCTTGTCGCGAGCAAGCTTTGCTCCCACACAAGCTTTTACTCCCACAAGCTTTGCTCTCACATGCAGAAACCGGTCTACATTAAAAAGCCACTATCCAAAGCAACAGGATTCGCTTATTCTTTTGCCTGTATATAAATACAGTAGTCACAAAGACAACCAATGTGAAGGCATGTGAGGTGGTGAATGGCCGTCGAAGTGGTATACCGCAGCAGCCGAGATCTGGAGCGCTTGTTCATGGATAAAGCCGAAGCTGACCGTCATGACAAAATGCTGGAACTCGCCGAATTGCTGGCAGAGGTGTTGCAAAAAGCCGTTCCATCGCTGAGCGAGCAACAAGTCGAGGAAGCCGGGATCTACATGGCGAAGAATCGTGATGTGTTCGCCAAGGCGTTCAAGAGCCAGCCGGACGCCTTGTCCGAACTGCTCAATCCGTCGGACGAATAACTAAAAAAGATCGCAGCCTTCGGCAGCTCCCACATGGAACAACCGTGCAGGAGCTGCCGAAGGCTGCGATCTTTTTCAGTAATAACGGCGTGGATCTGAATCGATCAGGCTCGCCAGCTTGGTCAGGGCGAAACGCAGTTCGTCCTGGCTGGTAGGGGACATCAACACCAGCCGTACACAGCGGGTTGTCCCTGAGCGCTCAGCCTGGAATTGGGTGCCGCTGAGGACCAATACGCCGTTGGCCCGGGCGAGCATGGTGAACTCGTCGCTGGTCCATGGCTCCGGCAGCGTCAACCAGACGTGATAGGAATATGGCTGGGTCTTGAGCTCGAAATTGGCAAAGATTTCCCTGGCGATCGCCTGTCGCCCCGCCGCCTCGTTACGCTGGATGCGAATCAGTTTCTTGTCCAGGCCCTCGGTAATCACATTGCTCGCCAACTGCGCGGTCAATGGCGACGGCATCCAGACGCTGCTGCGCACCATCGAGGTCAGGCGAGACAGCAGTTTCGGCGGGCTGTAGATATAACCTACACGAAGCGCCGGCATGACCGATTTCGACAGACTGGTCAGGTACACCGAACGGTCCGGCGCAAAGGCCGACAGTGGCTTGATCGATGGGTCGGTGGCCAGGAAGCCATAGATATCATCGTCCAGGATGATGAAGTCGAACTCCTCGGCAAGCGCGGCGATCTGGGCCCGACGCTTCTGCGACATGATCGCCGCCGTCGGGTTCTGGCAGGTCGCCACGCAGACCAGCATCGCCGGCTTCTCTCGCAGGCACAGTTCACGCAACGCTTCGGGAATGATGCCCTCGTCATCCATCGGCACGCCACGCAGGCGCCGCTCAAGACCGTGGGCCAGGGAGATGATGCCCGGGTAGCAAAGCGCTTCGCAGAGCACCAGGTCACCGGCGTTGGTCAGGGCGCTCATCGCCACCATCAAGCCATGCTGGGCTCCTGCGGTAATCACCACTTGCTGCCATTGCGCGTCGGGCAATGAATGACGCAACCATTGCGCCCCCGCCTCGCGATGCGCCGGGTGACCGCCATCCGGCGCGTAATCCAGTGCGCGAGCGAAATCGGTGCTCTTGGCCATGCCCACCAGCGCGCCACGCAACCAGTACTCCAGGGTTTCGCTGTAGGGCTTGATGATCGAAAGATCGAGCAGTTCGGATTGCCCCAGGTTCAGCGGCGCGGAGGCGCTGTTGCTGGCCGGCAGCTCCAGCTGTTTCTGGTTGAGCACGTAGGTGCCACGCCCCACTTCCCCCTGCACCAAGCGACGCCGATGAGCTTCGCTATAGGCCCGACTGATGGTGCCCGGCGTGACATTCAAGGTGGTGGCCAGCTCCCGCAAGGTCGGCAGGCGATCGCCCTCGTTCAACACGCCGTTGTTGATATCGCGCGCCAACGCATCGGCAATCGACAAATACATCGGCTGACTGAACTCGCTTAGCTGGGGAACCCACATGAATGATCACTGCCCATCGTAGAAATGATGAATATCCGAGCATATCACATGGAGGTTAGGCAACTAATAATTCGACACAATCGACACATTGAGTCGATTGATACGATTATTGAATCGTTTCTCAATGCCATGTGAAGAAATTTTTAATAGAAATAAAATCATTTAAAATCAAATATTTAGTTCTTTAAATTCGCAAAAATAGCCCATCACAACAGAAAAATATCTCGTAACAATCCCGCCCCCTATTGAATCAACTCAATTCATTCAAATACACTGATCTCGAATCGAAGCAATCGACTCAATCATTCACTGCGCGCTCCTGTCGCGCCAAGTCGAGACATCATGGACACATTCAGAAAGGATCTATCTCTGTCGGCGATCATCGCGGGCTTCATCGCCGTGATCATTTCCTACGCCGGCCCGCTCATCATCGTGTTCCAGGCAGCCAAGGAAGCGCACCTGCCCAACGACGTGGTGTCTTCATGGATCTGGGCCATCTCCATTGGCAGCGGGATTACCGGCCTGTTCCTGAGCTGGCGCCTGCGTGTTCCGGTCATCACCGCATGGTCGACACCGGGTGCAGCGTTGCTGGTGTCGATGCTGCCCACCGTGACCCTGCCCCAGGCCATCGGTGCTTATGTGGTGGCGTCGGTGATCATCGCGCTGGTCGGCCTGTCCGGTGCGTTCGACAAGCTGATGAGCCGCTTGCCCAAGGCCATTGCCGCCGCCATGCTCGCCGGGATCCTGTTCCGCTTCGGCGCCGAGCTGTTCACGTCGATCAAACTGCAGCCGGCTCTGGTCTTGGCGATGATCGCGGCATACCTGATCTTCAAGCGCTTTTCGCCACGCTACGCGATCCTGTCGGTGCTGATCGTCGGTTGCGCGGTGGCCGCCTCGTTCGGTGAACTCAATAGCACCTCGATCACCATCGCCGTGGCCCAGCCGATCTTCATCGCCCCTGAATGGAACTGGCACGCAATCATCAACATCGGCCTGCCACTGGCGCTGGTGACCTTGACCGGCCAGTACGTGCCAGGCATGGCGGTGTTGCGCACCTCGGGCTACAACACGCCGGCACGCTCGATCATCTCGGTCACCGCGATTGGCTCGATCCTGATGGCCCCGTTCGGTTCCCACGGTTTGAACCTGGCGGCCATTACCGCAGCGATCTGCACCGGCCGCGAAGCCCACGAAGACCGCGACAAACGCTACATGGCCGGGATTGCCTGCGGGGTGTTCTACATTCTGATGGGGACCTTCGGCGCCACCCTGGCCTCGGTGTTCTCCGCACTGCCGAAAGAATTGATCGCCGCCCTCGCCGGCCTCGCCTTGTTTGGCGCAATCAGCGCCGGGCTGACCGGCGCCATGGCTGACGAGAAACAACGCGAAGCGGCACTGATCACTTTCCTGGTGACGGCTTCGGGCATGAGTTACCTCGGCCTGGCCGCCGCATTCTGGGGCTTGATCTTCGGCCTCGTGGCGCACTTCGTGCTGACCTACACCCGCGAACGCAAAGCCGCCGTTATCGCCGAGGGCAGCCGACCATGACCGCTCGTTACGACTTCATTGTGGTGGGTGGCGGCATCGCCGGCGTGTCTGCCGCTTATGAATTGGCAGCCCATGGCAGCGTCTGCCTGCTCGAACAGGAACAGCAACTGGCCTATCACACCACGGGGCGCTCAGCCGCGATCTCGATGGAAAGCTACGGCAACCAACAGATCCGCTCACTGACCTGCGCGTCCCGGCGCTTTTTCGAAAACCCGCCCGAGGGCCTGGCCGAGCATCCGCTCTGGTCGCCCCGGGGCGCGCTGATCGTGGCCCAGGCAGCACGGGTGGACAAACTCAAAGCGCGTTTCAGCGCCGTCCTGGGGCAAGTGCCCACGGCCGAGCTGCTCGACGACAAGCAAGTGCAGGAGCTCGTGCCCTACCTCGCCGAAGGCGCCTGGAGCGCCGGAATCTACGAGCCCAGCGCCTTCGATTTGGATGTGCACGGTATTCACGGCGCCTACCTCGGTGGGCTGCGTGCCCGCGGTGGTGTGATCAAGCGCGAGACCGAAGTGCTGCGTGGCGAATATCGCGACGGGCACTGGCGTTTGCACACCCAGGACGGCCAGCAATTGCAAGCAGCCATCGTGGTCAACGCCGCCGGTGCCTGGGCCGATGAATTGGCCGAGCGCTGCGGCGTGCCCAAGGTCGGTGTCCGACCGTTGCGGCGCACCGTGCTGGCGGTCGATCCACAGTGCGACGTGCACCACACGCCCTACCTGGGCACGGTCGACGAGGACATTTTCATCAAGCCTGAAGCCGGGCGGCTGATCGTCTCCCCCTGCGATGAAAGCCCTTCGTTGCCCTGCGACGCGCTGCCGGAAGAGCTCGACCTGGCCATCACCATGGATCGCCTGCAAAACACCACGCGCCTGCGCCCACGCTCGATCATCAACAAGTGGGCAGGCCTGCGAACCTTCGTCGCCGACCGCTCGCCGGTGCTCGGCCAGGATCCGCAGCAAGAGAGTTTTATCTGGCTCGCCGCCCTCGGTGGCTACGGCATCCAGGCCGCGCCCGCCATTGCACGCCTGTGCAGCCATGCGGCGCTGGGCATCGCCATGCCAGACGACCTGGCGGCGCTGCAACTCAACTACCAGCATTTTTCCCCGGCCCGTTGCCGCGACGAGGAATTTTCCAGCCTGGCCGTCAAGCAGGTTGCCGATTTGCACTAACCCCCACCCACTTAACAAGGAACGTCACTATGCAAACCACCGCTCAAATCCAGCCCGCCGCCAAACCTTTCCTGGGCGAAGAGAACGTCATTTTCACCGATAAGGCACCACTGCCGCTGGGTACCTATTCCCAGGGCATCAAGGTCAGCCACGGGCAGACCATCTACCTGTCGGCACAGACCCCGGTCTCGGCGCTGAACAACGAAGTGCTGGCCAAGGATTTCGAAGGCCAACTGCGCCAGACCCTCGACAACCTGCTGCAAATGGCCGAAGCGGCAGGTGGCACTCTGGCGAACGTGGTCAAGGTCACGGCGTTCATCACTGACTTGAGTGAGTTCCCGACCCTCAACCGCGTCATGGAAGAGTACTTCACCAAGCCCTACCCGGCCCGCACCACCGCCGGCGCCAGTGCACTGGCACGCAACACCCTGGTTGCCATCGACGCCATCATGGTGATCTGAAACACCTTCTGTCAGCGGAGTGCCCGTCGGTCCGGTGAGCTGGACCGACGTTGGCAAGGAAAGCACCAGCACAGCGTACTTTCAGAGGGTGACCATGAAAAATTCGTACAGAGAGTATGTATTGCAGTGCCTGGTTTGCGATCGAAGCTACCAGCCCCATGAGGTCAGCTATTACTGCCCTCATTGCAAAGTCGATGGTGCCCTGGACGCGCTTTACGATTACCCGACACTCAAGCGCGAATGGTCCCGGGACAGCCTGGCCCATGACCACGCCCGTGGCATGTGGCGCTATGACCGCTTGATGCCGTTGAGCTCGACGCAATTCATTCCACCGTTACTGGTGGGCAACACGCCGCTGTACTCACGCCCGGAATTGCTCGGCAAAGGCGCCCGGATCAAAGTCTTCGTAAAAGACGAATCGCGGCAACCGACCGGGTCGTTGAAGGATCGCGCCAGCGCCCTGGCGGTGGCCCACGCCATGCAATCCGGTGCACGCACCGTGGCAGTGGCCAGCACCGGTAATGCCGCTTCGGCATTGGCCGGGATGAGCGCCAGCCTGGGCTTGCACAATGTCATTTACCTGCCCAAGAGCGCGCCCCGCGAAAAACTCGCGCAGATGCAGGGCTACGGCGCCGAGATCGTGCTGGTCGACGGGCAATATGACGAAGCTTTCGAGCAATGCCTCAACGCCTGCGAAGAACATGGCTGGTACAACCGCACCACCGGGATCAACTCGTACATGAGCGAAGGCAAGAAAACCGTCGCCTTCGAGATGTGCGAACAACTCAACTGGCAGGTGCCGGACCTGGTGTTCGTGCCCGTCGGCAACGGCTGCATCCTGGGCTCGGTCTACAAGGGCTTTTTCGACTTGCTGCAATTGGGCTGGATCGAACGCATCCCACGCCTGATCGGCGTGCAGGCCGAGCACAGCAACTTCATGTACCGCGCCTGGCGCGACGACCGCTCGATGCAGAAAACCGAGCGCCGTCCCCCCACCAGCCTGGCCAGCAGCATCAATGTGGCGCTGCCGCGTGATCGCCTCAAGGCCATGCGTGCGGTCACCGCCAGCGGCGGCGAGTTCATCTGTGTCAGCGACCCGAGCATTGTCGCCGCCGCCTCGAGATTGGCCGCCAGCACCGGCGTGTTTCCGGAAGCCGGCGCCGCCAGTGCCTTCGCCGGTCTGCTCAAGTATGCCGAAACACACCCCGACACACCGCAAACCGCCGTGATCCTGATCACCGGCAGCGGTTTGAAAGACACTTCCATTTTTCTATCCGACTCGACCAAAAGCCAGCCACGGGTGTTGCCGCATCACGTGACCGCGCCACTGGCCGAGGCGCTTATCTAGGGAATCACACCATGAGCCTGCAAAATTTCGACCCCACCATTGCCCGCCTGATCGACCGCGAGCGCAACCGCCAGGAAACCCACCTGGAGCTGATCGCTTCGGAAAACTATGTCAGCGAGGAAGTGCTCCAGGCCCAGGGTTCCGTGCTCACCAACAAATACGCCGAAGGCTATC
Organism: Pseudomonas sp. A-RE-22; assembly: GCF_019956035.1. Taxonomy (NCBI): domain Bacteria; kingdom Pseudomonadati; phylum Pseudomonadota; class Gammaproteobacteria; order Pseudomonadales; family Pseudomonadaceae; genus Pseudomonas; species Pseudomonas sp. A-RE-22. The sequence continues at coordinate 21,594 of NZ_JAHBCZ010000051.1, read as the reverse complement.
CGGGCAAGCGTTACTACGGCGGCTGCAAGGTCGTCGATGAAATCGAGAACCTGGCCATCGAACGCGCTCGCAAGTTGTTCAACTGCGAATACGTCAACGTGCAACCGCACTCCGGCTCCCAGGCCAACCAGGCGGTTTTCCTGGCAGTACTTGAACCCGGCGACACCATCCTGGGCATGTCCCTGGCCCATGGCGGCCACCTGACCCACGGCGCCTCGGTGAATTTTTCCGGCAAGATCTACCGGGCATTTTCCTATGGCCTGGACACGGAAACCGAAACCCTCGACTACGAAGAAATGGAAGCCCTGGCCAGGGAGCACCGGCCGAAGATGATCATCGCCGGGGCCTCGGCCTATTCGCGGACCATCGACTTCCAGCGCTTTCGCAAGATCTGCGATGAAATCGGTGCCTACCTGATGGTGGACATGGCGCACTACGCCGGGTTGATCGCTGCCGGCGTGTATCCGTCGCCGGTTGGCATCGCCGACTTCATCACTTCCACCACCCACAAGACCTTGCGCGGCCCGCGCGGCGGTCTGATCCTGGCCAAGGCGCAATATGGCGCCCTGCTCGACAAGACGATTTTCCCGGTGTACCAGGGCGGCCCGCTGATGCACGTCATCGCCGCCAAGGCCGTGGCGTTCAACGAAGCCTTGGGCGATGGGTTCAAGCATTACCAGCAGCGGGTGATCGACAACGCCCGCGTCATGGCCGACGTCCTGACCCGACGCGGCTTGCGGGTGGTGTCCGGCGGTACCGATTGCCACATGTTCCTGCTCGATCTGCGCTCGATGAACATCACCGGCAAAGACGCCGAGGCGCTGCTGGAAAGCGCCCATATCACCTTGAACAAAAACGCGATCCCCAACGACCCGCAGAAACCGGCCATCACCAGCGGCATTCGCATCGGCACGCCAGCACTGACCACCCGCGGTTTTGGCGAAGCCGAATGTGCCGAAGTGGCGAACTTGATCGCCGACCTGCTGGAACAGCCGGACAACGCAGCACGCCTGGACAACACCCGGCGCCGAGTGATGCATCTGTGCGAATGCTTTCCGGTGTATCTGCTGAGGTAATTGCAACTGCGAGAGCAAAGCTTGCTCGCGATGAACGCTGACTCGATTAGCCTGAACAGTCGCGGCGCCTGCATCGCGGGCAAGCCTTGCTCCCACAGATAGCAGCTTCACTGCTTCCCAATACTTCCTTTGGATTTTCAGCGGTACAGCAGACGCTCCGCCAGCTCATCGGCCACCCGGGCCGGTGAGCGCTTCTCCGCCTGGGCGTGGGCAAAGACTTCCGTGAGCCGGGCACCGATTTTCGACAAGTGCGCGGTGATCGTCGACAGTTCTTCGCCACGATGTTTCAGCGCGACGTAGATCAGGCCACCGGAGTTGATCACATAGTCCGGCGCATAGAGAATTCCACGTCTTTCCAACTGGTCGGCCACTTGCAGGTTGCTCAACTGATTATGGGCCGAGCCGGCAACGGCCGAGCAGCGCAGTTGGGCCACGCTTTGGCTGTTGAGCACCCCACCCAGCCCGCAAGGAGCAAGGATGTCGCAGGGCGTGCTGAGCAACGCGTCGTTGGCGATCGGGTGGGCGCCCAGTTGCTCCATCGCCAATTGCACCTTGCCAGGGTCGATGTCGCTGACCAGCAATTCGGCACCAGCCGCGTGCAGTTGTTCGGCCAGGGCATAACCGACGTTGCCCAGGCCCTGGATCGCCACCCGCAGGCTTTCGAGGTTATCGCTGCCCAGGCGGGCCATGGCGGTGGCACGGATACCGGCAAAGACCCCCATTGCCGCGTGGGGCGCGGGATCTCCCGAGGCCGTGGTGCTGGTGACATGGCGAGTCTGCTGGGCGATGCAATCCATGTCGGCCACCGACGTGCCGCTGTCGATGGCCGTGATATAGCGACCGTCCAACTGCTCGATACAACGACCAAAGGCTTCGAACAACGCAGCCCGACTCTCGACATGGGCCGGGCGCATGATCACCGCCACCCCGCCGCCCACGGGCAAGCCGGCCAGTGCCGCCTTGTAGCTCATGCCTTGGGCCAGGCGCACGGCATCGGCCACGGCACTTTCGTCGTCGGGGTAGGCAAGATAACGACAGCCCCCCAGGGCGGGCCCCGGACGGCTGCAATGAATGGCAATCACCGCCTTCAACCCGGTTGCCGGGTCTACGCTTAGGTGCAGCGATTCAAGGCGGGAGCTTTGCATGAGAGCAAACATCGAAAGGCTCCCGAATCACTTTTGTTTGTTTCGCCAGTATAGGCGTGCAGTCGAAATTTGCTGGAGCACGCAGGAATAAGTCGCCGGGGTGGTCAGTCCTTTTCGGCATAACCTGTTACAGCCTCTGTCCGAGACTGGACGAAAATCCACGGCAGGGCTAAAACGGGAGCATAGCCCGGAGAGTTTGATGAAACCGCGCCAAGCCTTTTTTGATTGTCTGCACCGCTCGCCACCAGCGCTGTTCGAAGCGGCGCTGTGGATCGCTGCCGAACATGATCGCGAGGTCGACGTACCGGCCTTGCTGAAGGATTTCAAGGAGCTGCAACAACGGGTCAGCCAGGGCTTGCCGATGCTGCCTGTCAGCGAACTGGGCCAGCCCTTGCTGCGACGGCTCAATGACTTGGGTTTCGCCCAGGACGACTTCACGCCTTTGCGACCGCGAGCGGCGTTACTGGACAAAGTCCTGGCGCGCAAACGCGGGCAGCCCCTGGCCCTCGGCCTGATCGCCCTGGAACTGGCCCGAGGCCTGGAAATTCCGATGGTCGGTGTCAATTTCCCCGGGCATTTCCTGTTGAAGGTGCCCGGCGCCGATCACCTGCTCGATCCGTGCGGTGGCCGCCGGTTGTACCCCAATGACTGCCGGGAACTGCTACAGCGCCAATACGGCGCGAACATGCAGCTCAAGGCTGAACACCTGGTCAACGCCGAGCCGATGCAGATGCTGCAGCGCCTGTCGCGCAACCTGCGTCAACTGCATCTGGCGAACGACGATTACATCGCGGCCCTGATCGACGCCGAACGGGTGCTGGAGCTGGGCAACGCCAGCGCCGCCGACTACCTGGCCCGCGCCAGCCTGTATCAGCGACTCGATTGCCCCAACGCCGAACGCTTCGACCTGGAGCATGCCCTGATGCTCAGCGACGATCCGATCCAGCGAATCCGACTGACGGAGCGGCTGGGGCATTTGCCACCGAATTCGGTTGTGCATTGAGCGGTTGCAGGTGGTTAAATCGCTATCGCGAGCAAGCTCGCTCCCACAGTTGATCGCATTGAACTCAGGTTTTGTGCTTGTCACAGTCCAATGTGGGAGCGAGCTTGCTCGCGATAGCGGTGCAACGGCCTACATCAATGTCAGGCCGGGGTATCCGGCTGCTTCGCCGGGTGCGCCTGTTGGAACGCCACATGCCCAGCCGCCAACGCCGCAACACGACGGATCCGCGGATACGCCAGCAACGAAACATTGAACCGCTCGGCCGCGTACAACTGCGGGATCAGGTATACATCCGCCAGCCCCGGCGCTGCACCGAAGCAATAGCCATCGTCGCCAATCAACTGCTCCACCGCCGCCAAGCCCTGGCTGATCCAGTGGCCGATCCACTCCGTCACCTGCGTTTCATCGTGGCCCCACTGCCGCAGTTTGTTGAGCACGCTGACGTTGTGCAGGGGGTGAATGTCGCAACCGATCAGCGCGGCGACGCCTCGTTCGTGGGCGCGCATCGCCAGGTCGGCGCTGAGCAGCGGCACCTGTGGATAACGCTCCTCCAGGTATTCGATGATGGCCGGCGATTGCACCAGCAGCGCGCCCTCATCGGTGCGCAGCGCCGGCACCCGGCCCTGGGGGTTGATCGCCAGATAGGCCGGCTGGCGATGCTCGCCCCCAGGCGCAGCGATCAGGTTGACCGGCAGGGCCTGGTAATCCAGGCCCTTGAGCGCCAGTGCAATGCGCACCCGATAGGACGAGGTGGAGCGATAGTAGGTATAGAGTTCCATGCCCTGCCCCTCAACGCGCCGGCAGGATCTTGCCCCGGCACTCGCCGAAGCCGATGGACGCGAAACCCTCGCGGCGGCAACGGGCCCGCAAGATGATTTCGTCACCGTCCTCAAGGAATCGGCGCACTTCGCCAGACGCCAGTTCGATCGGTTTTTTACCGCCTTCGGTGATTTCCAGCAGACTGCCGAATTGATGGTTTTCAGGGCCCGACAGGGTGCCCGAGCCAAACAGGTCGCCGGCCTGCAACTGGCAACCGTTGACGCTGTGGTGCGCAACCATTTGCGCCACGGTCCAGTACATGTACTGGGTGTTGCTCAGGGTCAGGCGCTGGGCCGGCAGGTTTTGCTCGCCCATGGCCTCGGTGAGCAACAGGACTTCCAGCTCGATGTCGAAGGCACCGCCGGCCTGGTCACGCTTGTCCAGCAGATACGGCAGCGGTTGCGGATCGCCTTGCGGGCGTGCCGGTTGCGGGCGACGGAACGGTTCCAGGGCTTCAGCCGTCACCACCCATGGCGAAATACTGGTCAGGAAACTCTTCGACAGGAACGGCCCCAGTGGCTGGTATTCCCACGCCTGGATATCCCGGGCCGACCAGTCGTTGAGCAGGCAGAACCCGCCAATGTGTTCGGCGGCATCGCCGATGGGGATCGGTTCGCCCAGGGCATTGCCCTTGCCGATCCAGATGCCCAGTTCCAGCTCATAGTCCAGCCGCGCACACGGGCCGAAGGTCGGCTCGCTCTGGCCGGCCGGCAGGGTCTGGCCCTTGGGACGGCGCACGTCGGTGCCGGACGGGCGAATGGTCGAGGCGCGACCGTGGTAACCGATGGGGACGTATTTGTAGTTGGGCAGCAACGGATTGTCGGGGCGGAACAGCTTGCCGACATTCTGCGCGTGCTCGATACCGACGTAGAAGTCGGTGTAGTCGTTGATCCTGGCCGGCAGGTGCATCTGGCAGTCGGCCGCGAGGAGCAGCAGTTTCGCGCCCTGGGCTTCGACCTTGCCACGCAGGGGGCTGTCCTCGCGCAGCAGTTCCAGCAGTCGTTCACGCAGGGCAACCCGGGTGCCTCGGCCCAGGTCGAAAAATGCATTCAACTGGCCGTCGGCCATGGCTTCGACAGCCTGGCGTGCCGCGCCGTCAAACAAGCCCGCGTGCAGCGCCGCCTGCAGATCGAAAATGCGCTCGCCAATCGCCACGCCGCTGCGCAGGGCACCGCCATCGACACTGAAGATACCCAATGGCAGGTTCTGCAACGGGAAGTCCGCATGGCCGTTGGCACAGGCGACCCAGCTACGGGCAGGGGAAAGTTGAGTCATGGGTTATCTCCGGGTCGGGTCGAACGTGACAGGCAGCGAGGCCCAACATGCATCGTAGTCGGTTTGCAGTTGCGGGCAGCCCAGGGCGAAACGACTTGGACGCAGCACCTGGCTGGTCTCGAACATGAACGCCATGGTGTTGTCGATTTTCGCCGGCTGTAGATCGGCGTTGATCGCCTTGGTACAGGTCTCGCCATCCGGGCCATGGGCACTCATGCAGCTGTGCAAGGACGCACCGCCCGGTAGGAAACCTTCGGCCTTGGCATCGTAGGCGCCCTGGATCAGGCCCATGAATTCGTTCATCAGGTTGCGGTGGAACCACGGTGGACGGAAGGTGTTCTCTGCCACCATCCAGCGTGGCGGGAAAATCACGAAATCGAGGTTGGCCAGGCCGTGGACGCTGGTGGGCGAGGTCAACACGGTGAAAATAGACGGGTCCGGGTGATCGAAGCTGACCGTGCCAATGGTGTTGAAGCGGCGCAGATCATATTTATACGGCACGTTGTTGCCGTGCCAGGCCACCACGTCGAGGGGCGAATGATCCAGCTCGCACCCCCACAACTCACCGAGGAATTTCTGCACCAGCGGGGTCGGTTGCGCGAGGTTTTCGTAATGGGCGACCGGAGTCAGGAAATCCCGCGGATTCGCCAGGCCATTGCTGCCGATGGGCCCGAGGTCCGGCAGGCGTAGCGGCGCGCCATGGTTTTCGGCGAGGTAACCACGGGCCTGCGGATCGAGCAGTTCAATGCGAAATTTCAGCCCCCGGGGCAGCACGACGATTTCCAGTGGTGCCAGTTCCAGCACGCCTAACTCGGTGGCGATCCGCAGCCGTCCCAGTTGCGGCACGATCAGCCATTCACCGTCGGCATTGAAAAATACCCGCTCCATGGAGCGGTTGGCCCGGTACTGATAAAGGCTGATGCCGGCCGGCTTGTCCGCACCGGCATTGGCCGCCATGCACACCAGCCCGTCGATGAAATCGGTGGGCTCGGCGGGGATCTCCAGCGGGTTCCAACGCAGGCGATTGGGTGTGACGTCGCCCAATGGGCCGCCCGCCAATTGCCGTTCGAGCTTGGTGAAGGCCGGATGATTGGCCGACGGCCGGATGCGATACATCCAGGTACGCCGCGCTTCGCTGCGAGCCATGGTGAACGCCGTGCCGGAGAACAACTCGGCATAGAGACCGTACGGGGCTTTCTGTGGCGAGTTCTGGCCGACGGGCAGTGCGCCGGGCAATGCTTCGCTGGCAAATTCGTTGCCCAAGCCTGATTGGTAAGCCAGGTCCGACGCTGGGGAATCGAGGTTCATGGAGCCTCCAGGAATGCGGCCCGTCACTCAACGGAGTGGTTGAGGCGCACCGGGTTATTTTTATCGTAATTCGATTACGCATAACGTAATTTGCTCGACAGCGACCGTCAAGCTATAAAGACGCCCATTCGCCTCTGGACCCTGCGCCTCCATGGAAACCCCGCTCAGCAACGGTAAACAGAAAGTCCGCTCGGCCGAAGTCGGCACCGACATCCTCAAGGCCCTGGCCGAACTGTCGCCCTCCACGTCGCTGTCGCGGCTGGCCGAACACGTGCAAATGCCGGCGAGCAAGGTTCATCGGTATCTGCAGGCCTTGATCGCCAGCGGGTTTGCCGAGCAGAACGCCGCTACCAACCACTATGGCCTGGGCCGCGAGGCCCTGCGCGTAGGCCTGGCAGCGCTCAACGGTATGGACGTGCTGCAAGTGGCCGCCCTGCCCCTGGCCGAACTGCGCGACGACTTGAACGAAACCTGCTTCCTGGCGGTGTGGGGCAACCATGGCGCGACCGTGGTACGGATCGAACCCGCCGTGCGGGCCGTGACCGTGGTGACGCAACTGGGTTCGGTATTGCCACTGCTCAGTTCGTCCACGGGGCTGGTGTTCAGCGCTTATCTGCCGGAGCGCGAGACCATCGGTTTGCGCGAGCAGGAAGTACAAGGCACCGAGCACCACGCCCTCGCCGACGATCGCGTTTATGCCGCGTTGTGCGAACAGATTCGCAGTCGCGGCCTGCACCATGTGCATGGCTTGCTGATGCCGGGCGTGGATGCCTTGTCCGCTCCGGTATTCAATGCCGTCGGCGAGGTGAAAGCGGTGATGACGATCGTGGGACCGACCTCGCTGTTCCACGCCGACGAAGACGGCCCGGCGGCGCAACGCCTGTTGGCGGCGACCCGGGCCGTGAGTTGGCGGATGGGGTATGAAGCGAGTCCGGGATCAGCCCAGCAAATCCGGGACAATCCTGATCACTAAATCATTCAGGTGAGAGGTGATCAGTTGCGGATGGAGATAACGCTCTTCGCCGCTGAAGGGAACGGTATAAATCCCCTGGTGACGGCCCTTGGAGTGATAGGGAATCACATCATTCCTGAAGTGGCCCAATAGATACTCAATCAGTTGCTCGGACGACGACACCATGCGCTTGCCGGGGCCGTGCGCAATAAAACTGGTCACGTACACGCCATCCGGATCGACGTTGGGCACGTGGACTTTCAATGCCCCGTGCACATCCTCGACGGACAAGGGCCTGAGGGGACGCGGGGATAAATCCATTGCAGGCTTGTCCGTCAAACTTGCAACAATGTCCGTGACGATTGTCTCAAACGCTATCAAGTCCAGCGTCCTGACCCGGTCCTCGGAGTCTTTCAGAGTGGGAAGAAAACAACGGAGTATTCATAAGGCATCCTTGTCATTTCATCGCCTCGAACTTCCTGTCCGGGCCGTTATTGATTGTGCGGCTGATACAACAGCGCGGCATCTCGATTCAACTGAAGACGCAACTTAGGCTTGAACTTCAGTCTCGCCGTTATACACAGGCCAGCGCGTGACTGTAAAAAAGGCAAGTGTAAGCGCGCGTGAAGTGTCGAATCATTGCATCTAACCCATCACGCCCATGACCTTGGCTTTTGCCACTGCCTGCGTACGCCGCTGCACGCCCAACTTGCTGTGGATTCGCCGCGCATGGGTTTTCACCGTGTGCAACGAAATGAACAGCCGTTCGGCAATCTGTTGGTTTGAATGACCTTGCGCAATCAGCTCCAGGACCTCCAGTTCGCGATGACTGAGCAAGGTGTCCTCGGCGCTGGCGGGCGGCTCGACCTGCTCTGCCGATTGTGCCCAACGTACCAGCTCCGGCTGACGCAAGCGCAGCTCGCACAAGGCTTGCTGGGCCCGCCAGCAAGTGACTCGCTTGAGCCCTTCTTGCAGGAGTATCCGGGCCTGGGAGCGATCGCCGGACAACCAGACAACCTCCGTCAACACCAGCTGCAGTTCGGTTTCCAGGCTGTGCATTTCACTCTGCTGTGCCCGGGCGATCATGGCTTGCAGGCGCGCCTGCGGCTCCTGTGCCCGCTGCAGGTAAACCTCGGCCAGCACCAGCAGGTATTCAAGTCGTGCAATCAATTCCAGGGTCGCGGGAGGCGCATGCTTGGCCTGCGGCCCGTGAAAATGGCGCAAGACGCGGGTCAAGGCTTCATGGGCCAGTTCCGCCCGCCCCTGTTGCAGCCAGAACTGGCAGCTGGTTTGCAGCAACACACCACGGTAAACGGTGTCGGGGATGTGCCGCTGCTGCATGATCCGCTCGGCATCGCGCAGTTGCATGAAGGCCTCGCCATAGTCGCCCTGGTTGGCAGCCAGGCTGGCCTTGCCGAGAAAGCCATAGAGCACTTGTTTGTCCAGGCTGTGCAGGCCCGTTTCCAGGCCCGTTTGAAACTGCTCGGCGGCGCGCTCTTCAAACCCCATGCGCAATGCCAGGCGCCCGCGCCGCAGGGCGATACGCCCCAACAGCGGGGAAAAGTCCTGGCCTGGTTTATCCAGCAGCGCCTGGACGGCGGCCAGCAGATGATCGGCCCGGTGAGGCGCGCCACGTTGTTCCAGGACTTGGGCGTGGTCCAGTTCCAGCAATCCTTCGAATACCAGTGAACCTTGCGCACGCGCCAGGCACAGCGCCTGGCGGTTGATCCGATGCGCAGAAGCCAGTTCGCCTTCAAGCAGCGCCTGCTGCGTGAGCCCACCCAGGCACAGCACCCGTTGGGCCCAGGCCTCGGGGTCCAGGCTGGCCTGGGCCTGGAGGAAGTGCTCGCGCGCCTGTTCGCCATCGCCCGAGAGGCGCAGCAACCAGCCTCGCAAGACCTGCCACCTGGCCAGCAGCTGTCGCTGCTGGCAGGCCGAAGGCTGCGGCATGAACCTGGCCAGTTGCTCGATGCACGTCGACGCCTGGTCGAAGCGTCCGGCGAACAACAGCGCAGCGGTGACCAACCCCACCGATTGCGGCGTACAGAGGGTCAGCGCTTCGCCTTGTTGATCGTGCAGGCCCAGCAACAGCACCACGTTGCGACGCTGCAAGACGTGCTCGAAGCTCAAATGCTGCAAGAAACTGACGGCAGTCTCGAACTCCTCGGCCAACATGGCTTGCTCGAACGCCATTTGCCAATCCTGCTCGGCAGCAAACCACTGGCAGGCCCGTCGATGCCAGGAACGCCCCTGCGGCCAGGGTTCTTCACGTACCAGCCGGGCCAGGGCCGGAAAAATCTGCAACCAGTCCGACGTCTGCTCCCATGGCTCGATGAAACATCCCAGGTCCAGTAGCAAGGGCAAGCATTGCGCGCCCACGGTGTCGCCGAACAGATGCTCGCACAGCCGGGCATTGAAGCGCGGCAGATGCGCCAGCACACGCCAGGCCTGCGCCAGATCCGGGGTCAGCGTGCTGAACAATTCGTACTCCAGGTAGTCGACCAAGGTCCCCGGCCGTCCCGGCGTTGCATGACTGCGCGCCCATTCGCAACGCTCCAACAGCGTGATGCGCACCCCGGCACACCAGCCGCCACTGCGCTGGATCACCTCGTGGGCAGTCCGGGCAGCCTGGGGACCGGGCAGATGACGCAGCAATGGCAGGACATCGTCGGGGGTGAAGAACAACGCCTGCGCATCGAACTCGTGCAACTCGTCATCGAGCAACAGTCGCGGCCAGTTGCAGTGGGGACGGCGGCGGCTATTCAGCCACAGGTGCAACGCCGGACTGCTGGTGTTCAACAGACGGTCGAGCAACTGGTCCAGTTCGGGATTCGGCACTCGGCAGTAGTCATCCAGGAACAACCACGTGGGTGTCTGCAAACGCGCCAGGTGGGCCAGCAGTCCCGCTTCATCGAGCATCGGCAGCCCGAGGGCCTGGGCCAGGCGCTCGCACATTTGCACCGTGCTCAACGCCGCGCCCCCCAGTGGCAACCAATGCAGCCGACACCCGGCGGGAGCCTGCAGGAAGCACTCGGCGAACAATGCACTCTTGCCACTGCCCGCTGGCGCGCAAAGCAGTTTTACTCGCGCTTCGGACGTCAGCAGCGGCTCGCTCAGGGACCGCCGCGGCACGTGCGTCGAGGACAGGCGAGGCAACAATCCTGGACGGTCCGGACACGGGGTCATGGCGGTCATGTGTGCAGATCCTGTTTATTGTTATCTCACCACCCTAGTCCTGTGTCGCCGAGCTTTGGAGAAGTATTCAGCGCGCTGATTGGCGCCCATAAAAAAACGACCGGCAGGGGCGCTGCCGGTCGATCACGATCATCAAGTCAGGCACAACCTTGTGGGGAAAGGATTCACTGTGGGAGCAAGGCTTGCCCGCGATGAACGATAACGCGGTTCAGCTTTCGAACAGCGGTGCGGCCATCGCGGGCAAGCCTTGCTCCCACAGATAAATCCCTTTGCCACAGTTATCTTTCCAACAGTCAGACCTTACCGAACCCCGGTCGAACGCAGCGCTGCCGGCGTGTAGTCGGCGGCCCTGGCCTCGAAGCCGTACTCGTAGCTGTGCTTCTCTTCGTTCTTCATGCCCAGGGCGATGTAGCGGCCGGCGATGATGTCGTAGAGCGCCTCGAGGGTGTAGCCCGGGTTCTGATGGTCGTAGTAGAACTGGGCATGACCTTCGGCCACCCGCCACAGTTGGCCGCGACCGTCGTAGTGATCCACCAGCGCCGCCTGCCAGCTGTCCTCGTCGAAGTACATGTGGCGCTTGGCATAGATGTGCCGCTCGCTAGGCTTGACCGTGCCGACCACTTCCCAGACCCGGTGCAATTCATAGCGAGTCAGGTCCTGGTTGATGTGGCCGGCCTTGATCACATCGTCGTACTTGAGGCTTGGCGAATCGAGCTTGTAGCTGTTGTACGGGATGTACATTTCCTTTTTGCCGACCAGCTTCCAGTCGTAGCGGTCCGGTGCACCGGAAAACAGGTCGAAGTTGTCGGAGGTGCGCAACCCGTCGGCGGCGGTGCCCGGGCCGTCGTAAGCCACTTGCGGGGCACGACGCACCCGGCGCTGGCCGGCGTTGTAGATCCAGGCCAGGCGCGGTTCCTTCACTTGGTCGAGGGTCTCATGCACCAACAGTACGTTGCCGGCCAGGCGCGCCGGCGCAGTCACCTCCTGCTTGAAATAGGTCAATACGTTGCTGGCCTTCTCCGGGTCGGCATCCTTGATCAGGAACGGCACGGCAATTTCTTCTTCAAAGCGGATCGGCGTGAAGCTGCCATTGGTCTGCGGCGTAGCCTGGGTGATGATGCGCCGCAAGTTGCCGCCGTGGTAACGGGTGACGTGGTTCCAGAGCACTTCCACGCCGCTCTTGGGAAGCGGGAAGGCGTAGTAGCGGTTGCCAGTGAAATTGGCCAGGCCATTGCCGTCGTTGATGGCGTTCACGTTGAGGGCGCTGCGCTTGGCCGACTCGTAGATTTCCGGCGGCAGGCCCACGCTGCGGTGGGTCGGATAGACCGGGATCTTGTAGGTTTCCGGGTAGCGCTTGAACATCGCGACCTGGCCTTCGGACAGCTTGTCCTTGTACTTGTCCACGGTCGCGGCGGTGATGGTGAACAGCGGTTTTTCATTGGCGAACGGATCGGCCAAAAAGCCCTTGCTGTCCACGGCACCGGCGTTTTTCGGGATACCGCCGGTCCAGGCCGGAATCGAGCCATCGGCATTGCCGGCTTTTTCCGCGCCCAACGGCGTAAGGCTGGTACCCAGTTTATTCGCTTCATCCGGCGAGACCGCCGCCATCACGTTCGCGGCCAGCAGGCTCAGGGCCAGGGCACCGCATTGCAGGATCATCTTGCGCATTGGGTTTTCCTTGTCAGCCAGATCAGAAGTTCACGCCGAAGCTCAACGCGAGGAAGTCGCGGTCTTCGAGAACGTTATAATCGCCGCCAAAAAAGTCGGTGTAGCTCAGGCTGGCGGTGTAGGTATTGCGGTAGTCGGCATCGACACCGACGCTGATAGCCTTGGCGCCTTCGTTGAACAAGCCATTGGGGCCGTAGCCGGCCACATCGTGAGACCAGGACACGTTGGGCTTGAAGTTCACACCACCGATCACGTTGGCGTAGTCGAGAATCGCCCGGGCGCGGTAGCCCCAGGAAGTCGAAGTGACAAAACCATCGGTGTCACCTCGGAAGCCATACTGGCCGTAGACCGAATCGCGGCCGTAACGCAGCTTGTCCTTGGACTCCAGCCCGCCGACATGCACCACTGCCGCCTCGCCCACCAGGGTCAGGCGTTCGGCGCCCAGTACCTGATCGACAAAATGCGTCAGGGTGCTCTGGACTTGGGTGATTTCCTTGCGCCGATAGCCGGTGTTGTCTGCACCCGGCGTGGTCGCGATGGGCGACGCCGCGCCACCGGCAATCGGATTGACCAGGGCCAGGGTCAGGTCGTTGGTATTGATCTGCACCGGTGCGTTGGGGCGGTAGCTGATTTCCCCGGTCCAGGCGGTGCCAGTGGGCAACGTCGTGGAGAAACTGGCGCCGTACAGGCGGATGTCTTCCGGGTATTCAAGGTAGTACCCACCGCGGCCCAGCATCACGCTTTGCGCCAGACCCGCACCGCTGCCGGGGGCCAGGCGGTTGGCGGTCGTAACCATGCCCGGCAACGCCGCCAGCGTCGAGAGCCCCGCCGTGGTGGTCCCGACGGTAGGCGTGCGGCTGTGGTAGTTCATGAAGTACAGGCCGTATTCGGTGTCATCGCCGAGCCAGCGCAACGCCGTGCCCCACTGGCCGGAGTCACGGGCGTCGCGGTCACCGCCACGGGGAACGATCACCCCTTCGCTGGACACCTGGATCTCCTGGCCGAATGCCCGGGTCAATGGCACGAACGGCGCAATCGCCGGGCTGCCCACGGTGTAGCCACTGGTGCAACCATCGGCCACCACGTCATTGCCGAAGAAGGTGCCGCAGTTATCCACAACCGTCTGGTCCCACTCCAACTGGTAGAAACCTTCGACGGTGAGCTTGTCGGTCAGGCCCTGGGAGGCGAACAGCATGTTCACCGGGATCAGACCCTCCTTGATCTCCGCACCGGGACGACGGAACGCGGACACGTCCACCGGGTTGATGCTGTTGATCGAGTTGCCGATGAAGGTACTTTCCCCCCAACTGACCACCTGCTTGCCGGCGCGCACGGTGCCCGGCAAATCGGCGATGGAATAGTTGTGATAGACAAAAGCATCGAGAATCTGCGCCCCTGAGGACTTGGCGCCTTCCTTGCGATTGCTGTCGCTGATGTCCTTGAACTCGCGGTTCTCGTCCTTTAGCTCGAAGTCATACCAGTACTTGCCGCGCACGAACACGCCGGTATCGCCGTACTTGAGTTCGAGGTCGTGCAGGCCTTTGAAGATTTTGGAAAAGGTCTCGCCTTTCTTGAAATTCAGCCGCCCATCATCACCGGTGGAGGATTGGCCGCGACCGCCGTTGACCGTGCCAACCAGGTCCTTGTCGGCATCGCGCATGCCCCAGCTTGCGCCCACGGACAACGACGAATCGAACTGACCCTCGATCTCGCCAATGTTGAATGAAACGGCCTGCGCCTGGGCACAGCAACCCAAGGCCACCGCGACGGCCAGCGCCTGCGGCTTGAAGATGGCGCGCATTGTTATTGTTGTCATGCGTCTTCCCCGGTGAGTGACAGAGGCTTCACCCTACTGCCGCGCGCCATGGGCGATAAGCGCACCAAGGAGGTATTCGCGCTGTACCTAAAAAGGATTACAGCCCATGCGGGACGGGCCTTTGCGCCGTGCATGGATGGACTGGATGATGGGTCATCAGCGCCGCGCATACTCATGCCCAGTATTCGACTGTTACGCGCCCTGCAACGGTGCATGTCCGGATCCGGGCTGTTTCCCGCAAGGCTCGATGCCTATGCTGGCCGGGCTTTCAGGGTAACGGGCCTGCAAGCACAGCCTCATGGCATCCCTCATGCCTGGCACACCGTCTTCGGATGGATTGGCGTCTCGGTCCATCATCCCGTGTTTACCGACGTTGGTTTGTAGCTCCTTTGCAACGTCACGCTTAGGCCGCTGCTTTTTGCAGCGGCCTTTTTTATGTGGTTTATTTTCCCCGGATGAGTTTTTCAGGCGGTTGTTTAGTTATCCAAGAATCGCTTCTACCTTCTTACTTCTATGAACAATCAATTCCTAGACATCCAAATGCCTGCTCCTACAACAAAGCAGGAAACTCACTACAAGCCCATGAAAAATCCACTGGTAGGCTGAAAGTCAGTCGCAGCATTCTGCTTCGATTTTAACTTAGTGAAGTTTCCACGATGCCAATCAACTACAACAGCTATCGATCAAAAAAAGGCTACAACAGCCGAATTCGTTTCCTGGTTTTCCATTACACCGCAGCTAACTTCTCATCCTCCGTCAACGCGCTGACCGGCGCCTCCGTCAGTGCCCACTACTTGATTCCGGACATCACCGACCCAAGCTATTTGAACGCGGGTTTCAACGACCAACAGATTTTCAACCTGGTGGACGAAAACCAGCGCGCCTGGCACGCAGGAGTGAGCAGTTGGGGTGGACGAACCAATCTGAATGACACTTCGATTGGCATTGAAATCGTCAATCGCGCCACCGATAACCAAGGGCAGTTCAGCTTCCCGCCGTATCAATCCCGGCAGATCGAGGCGATCGAAGTCCTGGCGCTGGACATCCTCAAGCGTTATCCCGACATCAGCCCCGTCAATGTGGTGGGGCATTCGGACATTGCCGCTGGCAGGAAAAGCGACCCGGGCCCGATGTTTCCCTGGCAGGCGTTGTACGCCAAAGGCATCGGCGCCTGGTTTCATGAGCCCACGCAGAAGGCGTACAGGGAGTTGTATCAAGGCAACGGATTGCCGACTCGTGAACAACAACTTGGACTGTTCAAGAAGTATGGCTATGACACGTCGGCCGCCACGACGGACACAGGTTTCCAGCGCCTGGTGCGCGCCTTCCAGTTGCACTTCCGTCCGGCCAGATATGACGGGGTGATGGATATTGAGACCGCCGCGAACCTGGCGGCCTTGGTGAAAAAGTATTGCCCATGAGCACGGTTGTCGCGGCTGACGGCAACCGGCCCGGGCAATGAAACCTAAATGGCGTGGCGTTGCAGATTCGCCATCATTTCCTTCAGCGCTTCCAGGTTGTCGTTCGGGTGTACGGCATTTTCGAAGTCGCAGATCTGCTGCCAATGGGCGGCGACGTCTTCGGGTGAAAAACCTTTGCGCGGATCGAAGCCCGCCCCCAGGCTGCGCTCCCAGCGCACCTTGCCCATCCAGCCGCCGCCCACTTCGAACAGGCCGGAGGTTTCCTGGCAGGTCTCACTGGCCAGGTACACCACCAGCGGGCTGACGAGTTCGGGCTTGAGCTGTTCGAACACCTGCGGCGGGATCAGGCCTTCGGTCATGCGCGTGCCGCCGGTGGGAGCGATGGCATTGACCAGGATGTTGTTCTTGCGGCCTTCGATGGCCAGGGTCCGCGTCAGGCCATAAAGGCCGAGCTTGGCCATGCCGTAGTTGGATTGGCCAAAGTTGCCGTAGATGCCGGAGGTGGAAGCAGTGAAGATCACCCGCCCGTAGTTTTGCTCACGCAGGTGCGGCCACGCGGCGCGGGTCACCTTGTAGGCGCCCTCGACGTGGACGCGGTAGACCAGGTCCCAATCGGCGTCGTCCATTTTGTGGAACGTCTTGTCCCGCAGGATCCCGGCGTTGTTGACCACCACATCGACGCGGCCGAACGCGTCGAGGGCATTTTGTACCAGTTTGTCGCCATCGGTCACCGAGTCGTGGTTGGCCTCGGCGATGCCACCCGCCTCGCGGATTTCGGCGACCACCCGGTCTGCTGCCGAGGCGTTGGCCCCTTCCCCTTGAGCCGAGCCGCCAAGGTCGTTGACCAGCACTTTCGCGCCTTGTCTGGCGAACAGCAGCGCATGGGCGCGGCCCAGGCCCCCGCCGGCTCCCGTGACGATCACGACTTTATCTTCGAAGCGCACAGACTCACTCATGGCAGAACTCCAGCAGGCGGACAGGACAATGGGCACGAGTGTCCGGCACAAGTTGGCCGGTCACAATCAACACGGTTGCAAGTGAATGGTGGCCGATAAGGTGAGGGGATGATGCAGGCCCAGGCCACGGCGGCACATTCGATTTCCGGCGCCGCTATCGCGAGCAAGCTCGCTCCCACACAAGCTCGCTCCCACACAAGCTCGCTCCCACAGGGTGTCGTCATGAACAGGCCATTTGTCTGCGCGGCGCGACGATGGCTTCGCGAAACGCCAGGTAATGCTGGAGCACCTGCACCGGCGCCTCGGTGTGTGGGTAATGACCGATGTCGGGCAACAACACCGTGTCCGGGTTCGGGATCAGTGCCTCGTAGCGCGCCACCATGTGTTCACCGGAAATCGGGTCGACCGCGCCGTCAATCACCCGCAACGGCACGTCGCCGCGCCGCATCGCCTGCACCCAACGATCACGCTGCACGCGGCGTTCGGGAATATAGGCGATGAGCTTGTGCATGATCCGCGGGCCACGATGGGCTTCTATCAGGCTCCAGAAATCATCCAGTTCGCTTTCAGTGGGGCCGGTCCTGGGACCGAAAATACGCCGAAAGCTACTGACCAGGCTTTCCCGGGAGAACGCCCGCCCCAGCAGCCAGCCCAGGGGGCTGAGCAAGAGTTTCTGGGCCCAGACCGGACGATGGGTTTCCGGGAACAGGCCGCCATTGAGAAAGACACAACTGGCGAGGTGGATGCGTGCTTCGTAATGCCGCGCCAGCAGCTCCTGGGCCACGCTGTCACCGTAATCGTGGGCCAGCACATGCAGCACGCCCCTCACATTCAGGTGCGCCAGCAAGGCCTGTTGCAGATCGGCTTGCTCCAGCAGGCTGTAGACGTGATCCGTCGGTTTGGCGGAGTCGCCGAAACCGAGCATGTCACACGCGATCACCCGGTAGCGTTGCGCCAACGGTTGCCACAGGTAATGCCAATCCCAGCTGGCGGTGGGAAAACCGTGGATCAGCAGCAGCGGCTCGCCCTGCCCGGCCACCCAGTAACGGATGGCATGGCCACGGAACATGAAGATCTGGCTGCGCTGGCGCCAGATACGCAGGGGAATCTGGGCCAGAGCAATCAACTTCTATACCCGGCATCTTGTTGATCGAGCTTGCGCAATAAAGCCGGCCAGGCCAACGCGCCGCCCATGCCCTGGGCGCTTTTGGTCACCCCGGCGATCATCGCCCGGGCGCCAGCCAGGATCTGCGGTTCGATGGCAATCAGCTCGGCCCCGCCGCTCTGCGCCAGGACCTGGATGTCACAGGCCCGTTGAAAGGTGAACATCATCAGGAAAGTATCGGCGATGGTCCCGCCGCAGGTCAGCAAGCCATGGTTGTGCAGCATCAGGAAGTTGCTCTCGCCCAGGTCCGCCTGCAGGCGAGCCTTTTCTTCGTGATTCAAGGCCACCCCTTCGTAGGCGTGATAGGCCAGGCTCGACAGCACGAACAGCGATTGCTGGCTGATCGGCAGCACCCCCTGCTTCTGGGCCGATACCGCCACGCCGGCTGCCGTGTGGGTGTGCAACACACAGGCCACATCATGGCGCACCTCATGCACCGCGCTGTGGATGGTGTAGCCGGCCGGGTTGATCTCGTAGGGGCTGTCCATCAACTTGTTGCCGGCCTGATCGACCTTGACCAGGCTCGAGGCGGTGATTTCATGGAACATCATCCCGAACGGGTTGATCAGGAAATCCTCGGTACCGGGAACCTTTGCGGAAATATGGGTGAAGATCAGGTCATCCCAACCATGCAGCGCGACAAGCCGATAACAGGCGGCAAGGTCCACCCGGGTTTGCCATTCGGCCGCACTGACCTGATCCTTGATGCTGAGTGTCGTTTGGAGGGGCGCTACGCTCACGGCTCTGACCTCTGGTTTCTTATATGTCTCGATCGAAACGTCGTACGCAAGAAAATCAGTCTAGTCAGCTCTTTCAGAGGCGGTAGTTGCATTGGCAGCCAGCTTACTGGCCGAACGAGTCAGCGCATCCGCTTCAAGCGCGCAACGTATCGATCAACTCAGCGAGCCATGGCTCGGCGTCGGTTTCCGGCGTGACGCTTTCGCTGGCATCCAGACGCAGCATCGGCAGCACCTCGCGTACGCCCAATTCGACGAACAGCTCGCACATCTGCTCGCCACCGGCGCAGAAGGTATCCCCATAGCTGGCGTCGCCCAGGCCGATCACCGCGCCAGGCAAACCGCGAAAGAATCCGGGCAACTGGTCGCGGATGACCGAATACAACGGCATCAGATTGTCCGGCAACTCCCCCATACCGGTGGTGGAAGTCACTGCCAGCACGGCCTCTGGTGCGAATGCCTGCACATCTGCCAGGGTCGCACGCGGGTCGTGCCAGGCTTCGAAACCTGCCTCGCGAAGCAGTTTGGCGGCGTGCCGGGCGACTTCTTCGGCGGTGCCATACACCGAGCCGGAAAGAATGGCGACTTTCATCAATCTGATCCTGAACCTGAAAAAAGAGCCGGAATAGTAACAGTTGCACCTGTCCGGCTGCGAATGGCTCTCAACGGCCCTAATGGCCAGTGGACAGCCTATCGATTTCTTTTAGAATGCTGATCCTACAAGGATGTTCAAAGGGTTCTCCCCATGATCAACGCTCAACTGATGCAACTGGTCATCAATGCTTCGAACGACGGGATTGTCATCGCCGAAAAAGAAGGTGAAGACAATATCCTGATCTACGTGAACCCGGCCTTCGAACGATTGACTGGTTATCACCGCGACGAAATCCTTTATCAGGACTGCCGGTTCCTGCAATCGGGTGATCGAGACCAGCCTTCGCTGGAGCCCATTCGCAAAGCCTTGAAAGAGGGCGGTGCCTGTCGTGAGGTGCTGCGCAATTACCGCAAGGACGGCACGCCGTTCTGGAATGAGTTGTCACTGTCCACGGTAAAAAACCAGGCTGACGGGCATACCTATTTCGTGGGTGTGCAAAAAGACGTCACGACCCAGGTCAAGGCTCAACAACGCGTCGCCCAGCTGGAAAAGGAGCTGGCCGACGCACGGGAGACCATTGCCCGGCTCGAAGCGACGAACGGTTCAAACAAACCCACGAATTAATGGTCAGTCACTACAATCACCAGTGAACACGTAAATTATCATTTCGAGCAGATCATGCAGCGCGATGCCCTCCTGACGCAGGATGAACTGGATTTCATCCGGACCATGCAACACAACCCGCAGTTGAACGAGCGGGATGTCACGTCGAGCTTGCTGGTAAACGGTGGGTCGCAGATCCGTGACTTGCTGACACGTCTGGCGGCAAATGAGCAGGTTACGCTGCAAGCCAATTTTGAAAACCAGCAGATGACCTTTCCGCTGCATCTGGTGGAAGACGAATTCCATGCGATGCACCTGCGCCTGGGTGTGCCGAGCATCTACGAGGACGGACCGAAGATACGCCCATGGCGCCTGGCGCTCGAAGAGCCGGTGGCGCTGGAAAATATCAAGGGTCAGCCGGGACCGCTGTGGGTCCACGAAGTCTCCTGCAAAGGCGTATTGGTAGAGAACCGCAGTCGAACCAAACCGCCGAAGCAGTTTGCCTTGTGGTTCAGCCCATCAGGCTACGAGAGAATTTCGTTGCGAGGCAGCTTCGAACGGGAAACCGATCGCGGCCTGTTTGCCTACCACCTGAACCAGAATGACCAGGACGAGACGGAGCGCCTGCGCCAGTACATCCTGCAGCAACATCGCCTGACCCATCCGACCATGCATCTCTAGTGTCCTGTTTCGCAAATACGTTTCTTTTTGACAAGGTGATACAGGACACTCCATTCAGGTATCCAGATTGCCCGCAATGAATTGACGCAGGCGCTGGCGCATAACTGCCCTCTCACTCCCCAGGCACCCGATCGACGATCCAACCAGGCTCTCCTGTGCCAGATCGGATGCATCACCGGCCAGCATCAACGGACAATCCAGGCTCATCGCCAACTTGCCCAGGCGCTTGGGCAAATCTGGGGCCGGCGCATGATTGGAAACCAGCACCAATGCCACCGGCTGGATCTTCTGGCACACCAGGATCAGTTCCTCGAACGGCAGGCCGATCGACAACAACCTGACGCCTACATCCGCCTTGGACAGGAACAGCGCCGTGACCAGCAACTCCAGTTCATGGCAATGGTCGGCAATCGCGCAGACCAGGACACGCGGCGACGCACCTTCGCGCTTGAGCAAGAGCCGCTGGATGATGCGCGAACGCAGGAAACCATCAAGAAACACCCATTCGCTGGCTTGCCCGAACGTCTGCTGGCGTTGCAATAGCTGTCGCCAAAGCGGCATCAGGATGTCCTGGAAGACGATTGGCACGGTATAGGTGGAAAAGACCTGCCCGTAGACGCGATCCAGGTCCACATCGTCAAAGTTGCTAACCGCGTCCGCCACCTGTTGTTGCCAGCGGGCGTGATCGGCCCTGACCAGATCGGAGGAAATCAGCGTGGAGACCGGTTGCACCGACTCGGTCTTCGCCAGGATCTTTCCCACTTTGCTGACGGCCACCCCGCGCTCTATCCAAGCCAGGATGCTGCGCACTTTTTCAATATCGCCCAACGAGTACAGGCGATGCCCGCTTTCGGTGCGGGTAGGTTGGATCAAACCGTAGCGCCGCTCCCAGGCGCGCAGGGTCACGGGGTTCACGCCGGTCATGCGCGCGACTTCGCGAATGGGAAACAGGTCTTCCCGCTTCAAGGCACCTGATGCCTGGAAAACGAAGCCATCCTCTGTGATCACACTCATTTTGGCAGGCAATTCCGACTGGCAAATTGGATCCTAGTTTACCCCTCCCAGGACATGTCATGACAAGGATAAACGTACTCGATGTGCGGTTTTGTTGTTTTATGCGCAATCGGGAATAATCCTTGCCTGTTTTTTGGCGACCAGACGCTACCCACCACCCCGGGG
>NZ_JAHBCZ010000050.1:0-38134 GCF_019956035.1 Pseudomonas sp. A-RE-22 | reverse complement strand
GCCGCCGCAGCCTGATCGTTCCCACGCTCTGCGTGGTAATGCATCCCGTGACGCTCTGCGTCACCTTCCAGAAGCGGAACGCGGAGCGTCCCTGGCGGCATTCCCACGCGGAGTGTGAGGAACGATCAAAAGTCATTCCTCTTCTCAAAGTTATTTACGCCCCCAAAAGTCACACCCGATATTGCCAGTCGTCACTTTTTCAGCCCGTTTTTAAACCTTTTGGGCTTTATGTGTTCTAGTTATCACTTGCGCATTTGCGCGGCTGCGAAAGTGCCGCTAAATTGCCATCATTGATACCGAGCATTCTGTTATGCGTATAGACGGCTTTTCATCCCAGTCCTATCCCATCAAGCGCAAGCCTCGTGCAGGCAAAATCGCTGAGCAAGAATCCTTCGATGATGATATCGATGGCGAACTGGAGTTCCCGTCTGAAGAGCAATTGGCCGCCCGTGCCGCCAAAGCCTCCGCGCAACGCCTGAGCAATCTTCCCGCCCGCCAGCAAGACATGCTCTATCACCGTGCAATGAGCCGCAGTGTCGCCACGGCCCTGGCGAGCTACCTGAGCACCGCCGGTTTCGTCGATTGGGATATGGAAGTGCTGGGACTCGATCTCTACATCTGATGGTCTTGCCTTACTACCTGGGCTGCCCTTCCTGGAGCGAAAACGCCTGGCGTGATTATCTTTATCCCCAGGACGCCAAAAGCACCGACTTCCTGAATCTCTATTCCCAAGTGTTCAATGCCGTGGAAGGCAATACGACCTTCTACGCCAGCCCGTCTGCGGCCACGGTCCAGCGCTGGGCCGAAATCATGCCCGAGCACTTTCGCTTCACCGCCAAGTTTCCCGGTGACATCAGCCACAACGGCGACTTGCGCGAGCGCCTGACGGCCACCGAAACCTTCCTGCAACTGCTCAGTCCCTTGGGTGAGCGCGTCTCGCCGTACTGGCTGCAACTGTCCAAGGCCTTCACCCCGAATCGGTTGCCGGAACTGGCGGGGTTCATCGACGCCTTGCGGCGCCCCTTGGCCGTGGAGGTCCGTCACGATGAGTTCTTCGCCAAGGGCGATGCCGAACGGCGCCTCAATCGCCTGTTGCTCGATCGTGGTGTCGAACGCATCTGTCTCGATCCCCGGGCCTTGTTCAGTTGCACCTCGCTTGATCCTGCGGTGCTCCACGCGCAATCGAAAAAGCCCCGCGTGCCGCCCCGGCCTGCGGCGTTCACCCAATGTCCGCAAGTGCGCTTCATCGGCCATCCGTTGCTGGAAGCCAATGAACCGTTCCTGACGCCGTGGGTGGAGAAAATCGCCGGATGGATCGAAGAGGGGCGCACGCCCTATATCTTCCTGCACACCGCCGACAACCTGCTGGCGGCCAAACTCGCGCAACGCTTCCACACTCGCCTGATGAGTCGTTTGCCTGGCTTGCCGGCCCTGCCTGAGCTATATAGAGAGCCCGCCGCCGAGCAACTGGGTTTGCTCTGAGGCCCATTCCTTCTCTGCTCAGGAGCGAACTACATGGATGCGCAAACTCGTCGAGCCCAGGCGTTCAAGGCCTTGCACGAACGTGAAGGGGCTTTTGTCATTCCCAACCCGTGGGATGCCGGTTCCGCCAAGATGCTGGCCAGCCTCGGCTTTGAAACCCTGGCGACCACCAGCGCCGGCCACGCCTTTTCCTTGGGCCGGCCCGATGGCGCGCTGGGCCTGGAGGACACGCTGGCCAATGTGCGGGCGATTGTGGCGGCCACCGACCTGCCCGTGGCTGTAGACCTGGAGAACGGTTTTGCCGATGCCCCCGACGATTGCGCGCGTAACCTGCTCCGTGCGGCGCAGGCCGGTGCGGTGGGTAGTTCGATCGAAGATGCCACGGGGCGCGAAGACAGCCCGATCTATTGCTTCGACCATGCCGTGGCGCGGGTCAAGGCCGCCGCCGACGCGGTGCGCAGCCTGCCGTATCCCTTCCTGCTGACGGCCCGGGCGGAGAACTTCCTGCACGGCAATCCGGACCTGGACGACACCATTCGCCGCTTGAAGGCTTTCGCAGACGCAGGTGCCGACGTGTTGTACGCCCCGGGGCTGAGCAGCGCCGAGCAAGTGCTTGCAGTGGTGCGGGCCGTGGCGCCGAAACCGGTGAATGTGCTGATGTCCGGGGCGCTGGACCTGACTGTCGCGCAGTTGAGCGAGTTGGGCGTCAAGCGCATCAGCGTCGGATCGGCGTTGGCCCTGGCCGCGCTTGGCGAGTTCTTCCGCGCCGCCGAGGAAATCCAGCAGCAGGGCACGTTCACCTTCACGCGCCGCTCGATGCCGTTCAAGCAGGCCAACCAATTATTCAAGGGTTGATGCCCGAGGCAACATCGTGCGGTTTTTGAAAGTTCTTGCAGTCGTGGCACTGCTCGTTGGCGTCGCAGTGCTGGGGGTATGGCGCGGCTGGGTGGCGGTGCCGCCCCAATGGAATCCCTGGGCGCCCCTGGACGTCAATCTTGTGCCGAACCTGCTGACCCGTTTCAAGCTCATGGCCCTGCGCAACGACCCACAGCTGTGCGACCAGGCCCTCGCCACGTCGGGGCTGCGCACCGCTCGCCAGGCTGACAGCGGTGCCAATACCGATTGCCCGCTGACCAACGTACTGAGGGTGCAGGGCGGTGAGGTAGCGCTGAGCAGCAGTTTCCTCGCCAGTTGTCCGCTGGCCGTGGCTTTCGCGCTGTTCGAGCGCCATGGGTTGCAGCCGGCGGCAGCGGCGGTCTATGGGCAGAAAGTGACGCGAGTCGATCACCTCGGCAGTTTCGCCTGTCGCAACATGTACGGTCGTGAGAACGGCTCGCGTAGCCAGCACGCCACTGCCAGTGCGCTGGACATCGCCGGGTTTCGCCTGGCCGATGGGCGCACGGTCAGCGTGCTCAAGGACTGGCCCAAGGACAATGCCGATGCGCGCTTTCTACGTCAGGCCCGCGACGGTGCCTGCGATATGTTCAGTGTGGTCTTGAGCCCGGATTACAACGCGGCGCACCGCAACCATTTTCATCTGGATGTGGGGCCTTGGTGGATCTGTCGCTGATTTAAGCGGCGATGCGCAGGTTCTGCAGCACGATCGGACGTGCCCAGCGGGTGTCGAAGTCCAGTTGTTTCTGCTGCGCCACCAATTCCTCTTCCGGGAAGGGCGGGAACGGCTTGTCCAGCAGGTCGAGTTCGAACTCGGCAATCGGCAGGTGCAGTGGGCGCGGTTGCGGTGCAGGGCCGGGCTCCGGCAGTGGTTGGCCGGCGGTGAGGACGAGTGGGCGAACCCAATTGCTTTCGAAGGTCTGCTGTTTTTGCTGGGCGGCGATTTCTTCCGCTGGGAAAGGCGGGAACGGCTTGTCCAGCAGGTCGAGTTCGAATTCAGCGATGGGCAGGAACAGCGGCTCAGGCGGCTTGACCGGTGTTTCGGTCACTTCGCAGGTGCGCTGGCTGACGATGTGCTCCAGCAGTTCGGCGCCGAGGGTCGGTTCAACCGCTTCATCGAGGGCCACTGGCTGGTAGCTGCCAGGTGCCGGTGCGTTATCACCCAGTTGATCGGCCAGGGCCCGGGCAAAAAAATCCTGCCACAGGTGACTGACGCCGCTCAGCGCTTGGGTGTTACGCAGGCTGTAATCGCCGTAAGGGGAGATAACGCCTATCGATGTGGATTGAATGCCTGACATTTTTCTCGGTCGACGCTCAGCTCTGGCAAAATGCCGTTCACCGTTGTTATCGGCCGTTTTTGCCGATCCTTAATTTTTTGAGCATGTTTCCATGAGTGAGCAACCCGCGGCCTGCCGCATCCATGTCGAGGCCCTGGCCCCGGCCTTCCAACCGCAGGCCGAGCACTGGGCCGAGCGGCTTGGCCTGCCTTTGCAAGTGGACGATGGCGAGTTTGCCTTGCAGATCGGCGAGCAGGGATTGCAGTTGCAGCAACTGGGCCCGGACGCGCCAGGACCGGTGCGGGTGGACTTTGTCGAGGGCGGAGCAGCCCATCGGCGTTTGTACGGTGGCGGCAGCGGCCAGATGATCGCCAAGGCGGTCGGTATCGCCCAAGGTGTGCGTCCGCGGGTGCTGGATGCCACGGCCGGGTTGGGCAAGGATGCGTTTGTGCTGGCCAGCCTGGGCTGCGAAATGAGCCTGATCGAGCGTCAACCGTTGATTGGGGCCCTGCTGGAGGATGGCCTGGCCCGCGCGGCGGAGGATTTCGACGTGGCGCCGATCGTGGCGCGCATGCGTTTGCTCAAGGGCAATTCCATCGAAGTGATGCGCAACTGGGAAGGCGAACCGCCCCAGGTGATCTACCTGGACCCGATGTTTCCCCACCGGGAGAAAACCGCCCTGGTGAAGAAGGAAATGCGCCTGTTCCGCCCTCTGGTGGGCGATGACCCGGACGCCCCGGCGCTGCTCGCTGCGGCCCTGGCCCTGGCGTCCCACCGGGTAGTGGTCAAGCGCCCACGCAAGGCTCCGTGCATCGAAGGGCCGAAGCCGAGTCATGGGCTCGATGGCAAATCCAGTCGCTACGATATCTACCCGAAGAAAGCGCTCAAGGCCTGAGACCGAGGCGCCTGCATCGCGAGCAAGCTCGCTCCCACAGGGGGCGGTGGTGGGCGCAGTTTTTGTGAGTGCTCTCGATCAAACTGTGGGAGCGGGCTTGCTCGCGAAAGCGGTGGGTCAGTCGGTGAAGGTGTTGAATATGCCGCCGCCTTCGCGAGCAGGCTCGCTTGCACATTGGATCTGTGTGTTCATCAAACCCTGTGGGAGCGAGCTTGCTCGCGATGGGGCCCTTCCAGCCAGCGAAAGGCTATCGGTCGAGCTAAGGCCGATAAGCCCGCACAAACAACCCCACCACTTCCTGCACATGGGCCTCGGCCGCAGCAGGTTCCAGTGGCGCGCCGCAGCCATACAACAGGCGGAAGTTCGCCGCGCCCTTGATCAGGCAGAAAAAATGCTCAGCGGCATTGCGCGGTTTGTCGATGCACAGGGCACCGCTCTGGTTGACCTTGGTCAGCAGGCGTTCCATGCCTGAGAGCATCCGCTGCGGGCCGGCTTCGAAGAAAATCGCCGAGAGTTTCGGATCCTGGCTACCCAGGGCCATGATCACCCGATGCAGGTTCACCGATTCCTCGCTGCTGATGAGTTGGTGAAAACCACGGGCGATGTTCAGCAGCACGTGCTCGATCGGAACGCCGTCCTGCCATTCGAAAAACAGCGGCGGCACCTGTTCTTCGCACTTGGCGATCACGGCAGCGGAAAACAACGTCTCCTTGTCGTTGAAGTGACTGTAGACCGTCAGCTTCGAGACCCCCGCCTCGGTAGCGACGGCGTCCATGCTGGTACTGGCGTAACCCATGCTCACGAACAAGCGCTTAGCCGCGTCGAGAATGGCCTGGCGCTTGGCCAAGTCCTTGGGACGGCCGGGGCCGGAAGGGATTGGAGGATTGTTCGACATTTCTTCGCTTTAATACTGGACTGGTGAGTTTGCTATTAATAACATACTCGCCAGTATAATTATTCCAAGCACCATTAGCGAAAGGTCACTCGCCATGTTCCGCTATGCCTTGCCCCTCGCCGTGCCAGTCACCCTGGCTTTTTTATTGTCTGCGTGCGGTCATGACGAGCCGGTCCCGGTCGCCGTGCGCCCGGCCCTGGTGGTGAAACCACAACCTTCAACCCAGGCGATGGACAGTTACCCCGGTGAAGTGCGAGCACGGTTCGAGCCCGACCTGGCCTTTCGCATTGGCGGCAAGGTGAGCCGACGACTGGTCGAAGAGGGCCAGCGGGTCAAGGCCAATCAACCACTGGCCGAACTCGATCCCGAAGATGTGCGCCTGCAACTGGAGGCCTCCCGTGCCCAGGTCGCTGCCGCCGAGGCCAACCTGAATCTGGTGCGCGCCGAGCGTGACCGCTACAAAACCTTGATGGAACGGCAGATGGTCAGCCGCTCCCAGTACGACAATGCCGAAAACCTTTACCGCTCCGGCACCGCGCGGCTCAAGCAGATCAAGGCCGAGTTCGACGTCGCCAACAACCAGGCCAGCTATTCGGTGCTGCGTGCGCCCCAGGATGGCGTGGTTGCGCGGCGTTCGGTGGAGGTCGGGCAGGTGGTGGCGGCCGGTCAAACGGTGTTCACCCTGGCGACCGTCGGCGAGCGTGAAGTGCTGATCAGCCTGCCGGAACAGGGTTTTGGCCGGTTCAAGATCGGCCAGCCGGTTTCGGTCGAACTGTGGAGCCAGCCCGACCAGCGTTTCAGCGGACGTATTCGCGAGCTCTCGCCGGCCGCCGACCCCAAGTCCCGTACCTTCGCCGCCCGTGTGGCCTTCACCGCTGGCAGTGTCCCGGCCGAGCTGGGCCAGAGCGCCCGGGTGTTTATCCAGACTGCCGACAAGGTGCCGCTGTCGGTGCCCTTGTCGGCCCTGACGGCTGAAAATGGCGCGACGTACGTTTGGGTGGTCAACGCCAACAACACCCTGAAAAAAGTCCCGGTGCGGGTCGGCGCCTTCGGCGAAAAGACCGTTCCGGTGCTTGAAGGCCTCAACCCAGATGACTGGGTGGTGGCGGCCGGCGTGCATGTGCTCCTCGACGGCCAGCAGGTGCGGCCGGTGGATCGCTCCAACCGCGTGGTCAACCTGACGGCCAAGGAGTAATCCCCGATGGGTTTCAATCTTTCCGAATGGGCGCTGCGCAACCGCCAGATTGTACTGTTCCTGATGCTGTTGCTGGCGATCGTTGGCGCGCTTTCCTACACCAAGCTCGGCCAGAGCGAAGACCCACCGTTCACCTTCAAGGCCATGGTCATCCGCACCAACTGGCCGGGCGCCACGGCCGAGGAAGTCTCGCGTCAGGTCACTGAGCGCATTGAAAAGAAGCTGATGGAAACCGGCGATTACGAACGGATCGTCTCGTTCTCCCGTCCGGGCGAGTCCCAGGTGACCTTCGTGGCCCGCGACTCCCTGCATTCGGTGCAGATTCCCGAGCTGTGGTACCAGATACGCAAGAAGATCAGTGACATCCGCCACACCTTGCCGCCGGGTATCCAAGGGCCATTTTTCAACGATGAATTCGGCACCACCTTCGGCAACATCTATGCGCTGACCGGTGACGGCTTCGACTACGCCGTGCTCAAGGACTACGCCGATCGCGTCCAGATCCAGCTGCAACGGGTCAAGGACGTGGGCAAGGTCGAGTTGCTCGGTTTGCAGGACGAGAAGATCTGGATCGAGCTGTCGAACGTCAAGCTGGCGACCCTCGGCCTGCCCTTGGCGGCGGTCCAGCAGGCTCTGGAAGAGCAGAACGCCGTATCGACCGCCGGCTTCTTCGAAACCGGCAGCGAGCGATTGCAGCTACGGGTTTCCGGGAATTTTCAGTCCGTGGAAGAGATCCGCAACTTCCCGATCCGGGTTGCCGATCGTACGTTCCGCATCAGCGATCTGGCCGATGTGCGCCGGGGGTTCAACGATCCACCGGCGCCACGCATGCGTTTCATGGGCGAAGACGCCATTGGCCTGGCCGTGGCCATGAAGGAAGGTGGTGACATCCTGGTGTTGGGCAAGGCCCTCGAGGTCGATTTTGCCCGGATCCAGAACACGCTCCCGGCCGGCATGCAATTGCGCAAGGTGTCGGACCAACCGGCGGCGGTGAAGACCGGGGTTGGTGAGTTCGTCCAGGTGCTGGTGGAAGCGCTGACGATTGTGTTGCTGGTGAGCTTCTTCTCCTTGGGGTTGCGCACTGGGATGGTGGTGGCCCTGGCGATCCCGCTGGTGCTGGCAATGACGTTTGCCGCGATGTATTACCTGGGTATCGGCCTGCACAAGATTTCCCTCGGTGCGCTGGTATTGGCACTGGGGCTGCTGGTGGACGACGCGATCATCGCGGTGGAGATGATGGCGATCAAGATGGAGCAGGGCTTCGACCGGATCAAGGCCGCCAGTTTCGCGTGGACCAGCACGGCATTCCCGATGCTCACCGGTACGTTGATCACCGCGGCTGGCTTCCTGCCAATCGCCACTGCGCAATCGGGCACCGGCGAATACACCCGTTCGATTTTCCAGGTCGTGACCCTGGCGCTGCTGGCGTCCTGGGTGGCTGCCGTGGTGTTCGTGCCTTACCTGGGGGAAAAGCTCCTGCCGGACCTGGCGAAAATTCACGCGGCCAAACATGGCACGGCTGACGGCCAGACCGACCCGTACGGCACGCCGTTCTATCAGCGTGTCCGGCGGATGGTGGAGTGGTGCGTGCGTCGTCGCAAAACCGTCATCATCCTGACCGTGCTGTTGTTCGTCGGCTCGGTGGTGTTGTTCCGTTTCGTGCCGCAGCAGTTCTTCCCGGCATCGGGGCGGCTGGAACTGATGGTCGACCTGAAGCTCCAGGAAGGCGCCTCCCTGAGCAACACCGCCGAGCAGGTCAAGCGCCTTGAAGCGCTGCTCAAGGACCACGTGGGCATCGACAATTACGTGGCCTACGTCGGCACCGGTTCGCCGCGTTTCTATCTGCCGCTGGATCAACAATTGCCAGCGTCCAGCTTCGCCCAGTTCGTGGTGCTGGCCAAGACCATCGAAGACCGCGAGCCTTTGCGCAGTTGGTTGATCGCGACCCTGAACGAACAATTCCCGACCCTGCGCTCGCGGGTCACCCGTCTGGAAAACGGCCCTCCAGTCGGCTACCCGGTGCAGTTCCGCGTCACGGGCGAACACATCGAAAAGGTTCGCGCCCTGGCGCGCAAAGTGGCGGAGAAAGTTCGCGAAAACCCTTACGTGACCAATGTGCACCTGGACTGGGAAGAGCCGAGCAAGGTGGTGTACCTGAACGTCGACCAGGACCGCGCCCGAGCCCTGGGCGTGAGCACGGCCAACCTGGCGAGTTTCCTGCGCAGCTCCCTCACTGGCTCCAGCGTCAGTCAGTATCGGGAAGACAACGAGCTGATCGAAATCCTGCTGCGTGGCACGGTGCATGAGCGCACCGAACTGTCGTTGCTGCCGAGCCTGGCGGTGCCGACCGACAACGGCAAGAGCGTTGCCCTGTCGCAGATTGCGACCCTGGAATACGGCTTCGAAGAAGGCGTGATCTGGCACCGCAACCGCTTGCCGAGCGTGACCGTACGGGCCGATATCTACGGCAAGGAACAACCGGCGACCTTGGTGCAGCAGATCTTCCCGACCCTGGACCCGATTCGTGCAGAACTGCCGGACGGATACCTGCTGGAGGTGGGCGGTACGGTAGAGGATTCGGCCCGCGGCCAGAAATCGGTGAACGCCGGGGTGCCGTTGTTCATCGTGGTGGTGCTGACCTTGCTGATGCTGCAACTGCGCAGTTTCTCACGCACCGTCATGGTGTTTCTCACCGCACCGCTGGGGTTGATCGGTGTCACGCTGTTCCTGTTGATGTTCCGCCAGCCGTTTGGTTTCGTCGCCATGCTCGGCACGATCGCGCTGTCGGGGATGATCATGCGCAACTCGGTGATCCTGGTGGACCAGATCGAACAGGACATCAAGGCGGGGCTGTCGCCCTGGCAGGCGATCATCGAAGCGACGGTACGCCGCTTCCGCCCGATTGTGCTCACCGCGCTGGCGGCGGTGCTGGCGATGATCCCGCTGTCACGCAGCCTGTTCTTCGGCCCGATGGCCGTGGCGATAATGGGCGGGTTGATTGTGGCGACGGCGTTGACGCTGTTGTTCCTGCCGGCGTTGTATGCGGCGTGGTTCAGGGTCAAGAAAACCTGAGGCGTTCAGAGGCCAGAACAGATCCAATGTGGGAGCGAGCTTGCTCGCGATAGCGGTGTAACAGTCAACCAAGATGTTGAAGCCAATACCGCCATCGCGAGCAAGCTCGCTCCCACAGTTGTTTCGGATTGAGACTCAGAGCGTACCGAAAACCTTCTTCGCCAAGCTGGTCGCCGCAGCCGCCGGGTTCTGGCGAATGGTGGCTTCCTGCTTGCCGATCATCTCGAACAACCCGTCCAGCGCCTGCTCGGTCACGTAGTTTTCGATGTTGGCGCTCTTGGCGTCCAGCACGCCGAAGGTCGCGGCCTGGCCGGCGAAGGCATTGTATTTCTGCGCCAGGCCGACCTTGTCGGTGGCTTGCTTGACGATGGGCAGGAACTTGGCGCGGATCTGCTCGCGGCTGCTCTTGTTCAGGTATTGCGTGGCGGAGTCTTGGCCGCCGCTGAGAATGCCCTTGGCATCGTCCACGCTCATGTTCTTCACGGCATTGACCAGGATCGGCTGGGCCTGGACCACCGCGGCTTCGGCGGCCTGGTTCATGCTGGTTTCCAGTTGATCGACCTGATCACCCATGCCGAAGGCTTTCATCTTGCTGGCGACTTTGCCGAGCTTGCCTGGCAGTTCGATCTTCACATCCGGGTTGTTGCTGAAGCCGCCGGGTGTGCCCAGTTGCTTGACCGCTACCTGCGCGCCTTGGGTCAAGGCGTCCTTGAGTCCGCCCGTGGCGTCTTTTTGCGACAGGTCGCCCAGGGACAGGGCCATGGCATTGGCGCAGATCAGCAGGCCAGCGCACAGGCCAGTAAAACGGAGGGTTGAGCGAAGCATGATGGCGTCCTTGATGAAAGTTGGAAAAAAGAATCAGCGTGCGGCGTTGACGCGGATCCTCAACGGCTGCGGATCCTTGCCATCGAGTTGCACGGCGTGTTGTTCAGTGGTGATGAACATCAACTGGCCGTCCACTTCGATGCGGGCGCTCACGGCATAACGATGCCCGGGCTTGACCTGGGCCGGATCATAACTGAGGTGGAACGGCAGCGGGACCTGGCCTTTGATCGGGCCGCTCTGCTCATCGAGTACCACCGCAGGGGCGTCGGCCAGGGAAACGTCCTGCAGGCTCACGCTCAAGGTAGCGTTGGGCGGCAGGGCAATGCGTTGCAGATAGAAGACTTCGCCATCGAGGGACGCGGAGGGTGGGGTTGTCGATTGGCAAGCGGCCAGTAGCGTCATGGATGCAAGCAGAGCGAGTTTTTTCATTGGAAGCACCTGGCTCATTGACGCCAGCCACGCGGGCGTCAATGAGCATTTAGCGGATTTGCGTCCAAGCATCCATTCGTAACGTCGCGGTTCAGGAACCGAACGCGGGCGCTTGAACAGTTTCAGCCAGCGATGCTGGCGCCAGGCTCAGCAGGATGTCAACGTGTTGATTGCCGCCATCCCAGGTGAAGGCCTGTTCGGTTTCAAGAAAAAGCGCGGTGTCACCTTCGTACGCTTGTGCCTTGACCGAGAGTTCCTCCCCTACGGGCGTCGTCTTGGGGTCGAGGAGAAAGCGATATTGCCAAGGCTGCTGGGCCACTGGCTCCTTAGGCGCCATGTTGGAACCCTGGCCACCGCTGGCGCTGATCTGAGCGCCGGCAGTATTTTGCACACTGACTTCGGTGCGAGCGGCTTCCGGGAGTTGAAAGCCTTCGGGCAGTTGCAGGGTTAACGTGATGATGTTCATGCTGAATTCCTTTTCAGTACGTCGACATTGACGTGAGCCCATCCTAAAGGTCTGCTCCAAAGTTCTCTGTAGGTCTTTTCTTGGTTTGACGTCGCCTTAGCCGCTGCGCAGCGTCGGAGTAAGCTGGTTGACTGTCCCATCAACTCACCGCAAGCGCTCCATGCTTCTCGGTGAGTGATCGACAACCTTCAACTGTCGGGGCTGATGGCGACCTCTGCGGCATCTTCACTGCGATGCAGCGCCACCTGGCGGATCGACAGGCGAATTTCCGCCGGCAGCACTCGCTTGGCCGCGCCTTCGGCCAGTTCGCCCAGCAGTTCGTGGTAGCTGAGTTTGCCGGCCTCGTCGCGGCGCAGTACGTCGAGGTCGAGCATGGTCTGGATGAAGTGGCGGAACAGGCTCTTGTCGAAGAACTCCGGCGCATTCAGGCCATGCAGGATCGACAGGCGCTGGGCCATGACGGTGCAGAGGTCTTCCAGTTCTTCGGCGCTGATGGTGTTCTGGCCGCTGTTGAGCAGCAGCGAAACAGTCATGTAGAAGCGCTGCAAGGTCTGGGCGATGCTTTTTGACAGCAGGGTCAGCAGCACGAAGTGCCGCGAACTCGGCGCCGGACGCAGGTACAGGTCATTTTCGAAACGCAGCAGGCCCTGTTCGACGAATGCTTCGAGCCACTGGTCGACCACGCCATCCAGTTCTTCCAGCGACCAGCGAATGAACAGCTCCGATTGCAGGTACGGGTACAACGCATGGGTGTAGCGCAGGATCTGCTCGCGGCTCATGCGCGAGCTGCTCTGGAAGAAGCTCGCCAGCAACGCCGGCAGGGCGAAGATGTGCAGGACGTTGTTGCGGTAGTAGGTCATCAGTACCGCGTTCTGCTCATCCAGGTACAGAATCTTGCCCAGGGCATCGCTCTGTTCCGACAGCAGGTCCATGCCTTTTACATGTTCGATCAGCGCCCGGCCATCGCCTTCGGGCAGGGTGGTGTGGGGCGAGTACGGGACCTTGCGCAGCAACGCCAGGTACAGGTCGAGCACCCGGGCCATGGCGCGGTCGTCCAGGGCCAGGCGGCTGGTGGACAGCAGCGCCAGGGCGACGAGGTTGACCGGGTTGATCGCCGCGGCTTCGTTCAGGTGCC
The DNA here is from genome assembly GCF_019956035.1 of Pseudomonas sp. A-RE-22. NCBI lineage: Bacteria > Pseudomonadati > Pseudomonadota > Gammaproteobacteria > Pseudomonadales > Pseudomonadaceae > Pseudomonas > Pseudomonas sp. A-RE-22. Next base: position 25,569 of record NZ_JAHBCZ010000050.1, on the reverse strand, counting down.
GGGCTACGCGCTCGCCGAGGCGGTTGGTGGTCGCGTTGAGCCAGGCCGGTTTGAATTGCGGGCCCAGTTCCTGTTGGCGCCAATCCGGTTGTTCGCCGTCGAGGAATTCCGCCAGCTTGATCGGTTCGCCGAAGTTCACCGCCACCTGGCCGAAGCGTTGCTTGAGGGCGCCGATGACCTTGAAGATGTCGAAGATCGATTCCTTTTTCTTGCTGGCCCCGCGCAGTTCGCCCAGGTAGGTGCGGCCTTCCAGTACGCGCTCATAACCGATGTAGACCGGCACGAACACGATGGGCATGCGCGACGAGCGCAGGAAGCTGCGCAGGGTGATGGCGAGCATGCCGGTCTTGGGTTGCAGCATGCGCCCGGTGCGCGAACGCCCGCCCTCGACGAAGTACTCCACCGGAAAACCTTTGGTGAACAGCGTGTGCAGGTATTCGTTGAACACGGCGGTGTAGAGCGGGTTGCCCTTGAAGGTGCGACGCATGAAAAACGCCCCGCCACGGCGCAGCAGGCCGCCGATCACCGGCATGTTGAGGTTGATGCCGGCGGCGATGTGCGGTGGCGTCAGGCCGTTGCGAAACAGCAGGTACGACAGCAGCAGGTAGTCGATGTGGCTGCGGTGGCACGGCACGTAGATGACTTCGTGGCCTTGGGCGACGTTCTGCACGCCTTCGATGTGGTTGACCTTGATGCCGTCGTAGATCTTGTTCCAGAACCAGCTCAGCACCACTTCCAGGAAACGGATCGCGGTGTAGGTGTAGTCCGAGGCGATCTCGTTGCCGTAGCGCAGGGCCTGGGCCTTGGCTTTCTCGGCGGAGATTTTTTCCCGCTCGGCTTCCTCGGCAATCGCCTGCTTGACCAGCGGCTGGTTCAACAGACCCTTGACCAGGTTGCGTCGGTGGGAAATGTCGGGGCCGATGACCGCTGCTTTCAGATTGCGGAAGTGCACCCGCAGGATCCGCTGGGCCATGCGCACGGTGCGTTCGTGGCCCTTGTCGTGTTCGATCAGCTCGCGCAGGTGGATCGGCGCGGAAAATTGCACGCGGGTCTTGCGCCCCAGAATCATGATGCTCAACACGCGGCGCAGGCGCCCGGTGACGGCCCAACTGTCGGCGAACAACAGCTTCCAGGGGCTGGATTCGCTGTCGGGCGACTGCCCCCAGAACACGCTGACCGGGATGATCTGGGCGTCTTCGGCGGCATTGTGGGTCAAGGCGTTGACCAGCCGAGTCAGGGTGGGCGGCGCACCGCGCTTGTCCTGGCGGCCGATCCAGTCCGGCGCTGGCGTCAGGTAGAAAAACGCCGCCGGTTCCAGCAGGTTGCCCACCGAGACCGGCAGCACCGGACGGGGCAGGCCGGCCTTGGTGCATTCGGTGTCGAGCACCGCCAGGTCGGTGAGCGAAGGATCTTGCAGGACGTAGAACACCGGACGACTGCGGTCGAGGTTGAGGGTGAAGGACGACTGGTTGATCGTCTCTGAGCGAACCCAGAGGTACAACAGTCGGCGCAGGGTGCCAAACACAAGACGGCGGAACGGGGAGCGGGTCATACGGCTTCTGCATGAGTGAATGGGATGGGGCGGGCGCCAGTGTGCCGGATTCGCCGAAAATCGGCAAAAAAGCGCCGAAGTAAAGTCAGTTGAGAGTTTTCTCGTGTGTCATATACTCGGCCAGTGACTGCCACGGCCTCCCTTATGGATGGCCGGAGGGTGGCTAAAGTTCGTACGGCTTTGCCTTTTGCGGTTGGGCGGGAAAAGCCGACTCAAAAAATAAAAATGGGAGTGAGCATCATGGCAGCACGGGAAACCGGCAGTGTGAAGTGGTTCAACGACGCGAAGGGCTACGGCTTCATCCAGCGTGAAGGCGGGGCGGATGTGTTCGTGCACTACCGCGCCATCCGCGGCGAAGGCCACCGTTCACTGACCGAAGGCCAGCAGGTCGAGTACGCGGTCGTGGAAGGGCAGAAGGGCTTGCAGGCTGAGGATGTGGTGGGGTTGTAACCCGCATTCACTGCCTACACAAAAACCATTGTGGGAGCGAGCTTGCTCGCGATAGCGGTGTGTCAGTCACTTCTAATCTGGCTGATCTACCGCTATCGCGAGCAAGCTCGCTCCCACATTGGCTCTTCGGTGGGCTGGAAGTCAGCGTCACGCCGTCTTCCAGGTAATCTCTTCTTCCCCATCGGCGCTGATGCGAATCCAGCGATCCGCCGACTCCTCGCCTTCTTCCTCGACCCATGACCCAGGCGCGCAGCGCACTTCGATATTCAGTGCGGCGAAGGCGGCGCGGGCGCAGGCGATGTCGTCTTCCCACGGGGTCTGGTCACTTTCCAGGTACAGGCTGTTCCATTTGCCCACGGCCTTGGGCAGCCAGGTCACCGGGATGTTGCCGGCCTTGCACTTGTAGGTCTGGCCTTTCTGCACCCAGTCGCTGCACGGGCCCAGGGCCTGGCCGAGCCAGGCGGCGATGGCCTTGTGGTCGACGTCGGCGTCTTTGAGGTAAATCTCGATATCGGGTTGGCGCATGGATGTCCTCGCTGCGGTCTTGAAAAATCCATTCGCGGATTTAACGGGGCCCGAGCGGTTGCCCGGGACCGGAATCAAAAGGTTATTGAAGAACGAAATAATCGTAGCGCATCGACACCGTGACCTGGAACGGCTCGGCCTGCTCGATCACGCTGGCACGGCGTTCGGCACTGGCGCGCCAGCCGTGGGGCGTCATGGCCAGCAGGTTGGCGCGGTCCTGGCCACTGTCGAGGGTCAGCTTGAATTCGAGGGTTTCGCTGTGATCCAGCACCATGCCCGGCGGCACCAGGGCCAGGTGCTTGTCGTCGGTGTACTCGCGCACTTCGTCGTACAGGCGCTCGCGCAACTCCATCAAGTGGCCGGCGGTGGGGCCGACTTTCATCAGGCCGCCGCCGGGGCTGAGCAAGCGCTTGGCCTCCTGCCAGTCCAGCGGGCTGAACACGCTGGCCAGGAACTGGCAGCAGCCGTCCGCCAGCGGCACCCGGGCCATGCTGGCGATCAACCAGGTCAGCTGCGGGTTGCGTTTGCAGGCGCGCTTGACCGCCTCGCGGGAAATGTCCAGGGCATAGCCATCGGCGTTGGGCAACGCTTCGGCGATCTGCGCGGTGTAGTAGCCCTCGCCACAGCCGATGTCCAGCCAGCGCCCGGGCGCGCGTTCGGCGGCCAGTTCCGCCAGGCGCCGGGCGACCGGGGCGTAATGCCCGGCGTTGAGGAAGTCGCGGCGGGCTTCGACCATCGCCTGGTTGTCACCGGGGTCGCGGCTGTTCTTGTGCTGCACCGGCAGCAGGTTCAGGTAACCCTGCCGCGCGCGGTCGAAGCGGTGGCCGGCCGGGCACACCACGCCGTTGTCCACCGCGTTCAGCGGTTCACTGCAGATCGGGCAGGCGAGCATCAGGCGAGCAACTTGATCAGCGTCTTGTAGTAGATCTCGGTCAGCACATCGAGATCGGCGGCCAGCACGCGTTCGTTGACCTGGTGGATGGTCGCGTTGACCGGCCCCAGTTCCACCACTTGCGTGCCCATGGTGGCGATGAAGCGCCCGTCGGACGTGCCGCCGCTGGTGGACGCCTGGGTCTCGCGCCCGGTGACGTCCTTGATGCTCGACGATACGGCGTCGAGCAGCGCACCGGGTTCGGTGAGGAACGGCAGGCCGGACAGCGCCCAGTCGATGTGCCAATCCAGCTGATGCTTGTCGAGAATGTCGGCAACGCGCTGTTGCAGGCCTTCGACGGTGGATTCGGTGGAGAAGCGGAAGTTGAACACCGCCACCAGGTCACCGGGGATCACGTTGGTCGCACCGGTGCCGGAATTGAGGTTGGATATCTGGAAACTGGTCGGCGGGAAGAAGTCGTTGCCGTGGTCCCAATGCTCGGCGGCCAGTTCAGCCAAGGCGGGCGCGGCCAGGTGGATCGGGTTCTTCGCCAGGTGTGGATAAGCCACGTGGCCTTGCTTGCCGCGCACGGTCAACTTCGCGCCGAGGGAACCGCGCCGGCCATTCTTGACCACATCGCCCACCAACGTGGTGCTCGACGGTTCGCCGACGATGCACCAGTCCAGTCGTTCCTGACGGGCCTTGAGACGTTCGACCACGGCTTTGGTGCCGTGGTGGGCCGGGCCTTCTTCATCGCTGGTGATCAGGAAGGTCAGCGAGCCCTTGTGGTCCGGGTAGTCGGAGACGAACCGTTCGGCCGCCACGACCATCGCCGCCAGGCTGCCTTTCATGTCTGCCGCGCCACGGCCGCAGAGCATGCCCTGTTCGTCGATGACCGCATCGAACGGGTCGAGCTGCCAGGCCTGCACCGGACCGGTCGGCACCACGTCGGTGTGCCCGGCGAAGCACAGCACCGGACCGTCATGCTTGCCATGGCTGGCCCAGAAGTTATCCACATCCTCGATACGCATCGGTTCGAGCGTAAAGCCCGCGTTGCCCAGGCGCTGCATCATCAGTTTCTGGCAATCGGCATCCACCGGCGTCACGGACGGACGGCGGATCAGGTCGCAGGCGAGTTGCAGGGTCGGCGAGAGGTCGGCGTGGGCCGTCATGAAAGCTCCGGGAATATAGTGTGAACGCAAGGCTTATGCAGGCGCGGGCTGGCTCGCGCAAAATGGCGGTTATCTTATAGCAAAACGACCACCATGGGCCCCTGGTGCGGGACAGGTGGAGCACAAAACCTGTGGGAGCAAGCTCGCTCCCACAGAGGTTTTGCTTAAATTGCCGAGACAAAGCCCTATAATGCGCGCCGGTTTTTGGGGTAATGGTCATGAGTACAGAAGATCCACGGTTTGCCGGTATCGCCCGTTTGTATGGCATCGAAGGCCTGGAGCGCCTGCGGGCGGCCCATGTGGCGATTGTCGGGGTTGGCGGTGTCGGCTCCTGGGCGGCGGAAGCCATTGCCCGTTGCGGCGTGGGCGAGATCTCGCTGTTTGACCTGGACGATGTCTGCGTCAGCAACGCCAACCGTCAGTTACACGCCCTGGACAGTACCGTCGGCAAACCCAAGGTGGAGGTGATGGCCGAGCGGCTGCGCGGGATCAACCCCGACTGCACCGTGCACGCGGTGGCCGACTTCGTCACCCGCGACACCATGGCCGAATACATCACGCCGAACATCGATTGCGTGATCGACTGCATCGACAGCGTCAACGCCAAGGCTGCGCTGATCGCCTGGTGCAAGCGCCGCAAGATCCAGATCATCACCACCGGCGGCGCGGGCGGGCAGATCGACCCGACGCTGATCCAGGTTTGCGACTTGAACCGTACGTTCAACGATCCGCTGGCCTCCAAGGTGCGCTCCACCTTGCGCCGCGACTACGGCTTTTCCCGCACCGTGACCCGTCACTACAGCGTGCCTTGCGTGTTCTCCACCGAACAACTGCGCTACCCGAAACCGGACGGCAGCATTTGCTTGCAGAAGAGTTTTGTCGGCGACGGCGTCAAGCTCGACTGCGCTGGCGGGTTCGGTGCGGTGATGATGGTGACGGCGACGTTCGGCATGGTCGCGGCGACCAAGGCTGTGGATAAGATCGTGGCGGGCGTGCGGCGGCCGGCGGACAGGGTCAAGCCTCAGGTTTGAGCACTGGAGCTGATGCCCTCATCGCGAGCAGGCTCGCTCCCACATTGGATCTCAAGGAACACAAATTTTGTGTACGACACGGATCCCCTGTGGGAGCGAGCCTGCTCGCGATGGCGATCATTCAGTCAGCTCAAGCATCCGCTTCAACACTGCATTCAAGCCATTGCTACGCGACGGCGACAACTGCCGCGACAATCCCAACTGATTGAACCAGCCCGGCAAATCCACCTGCTGCAACTCTTCAGCGGACAATCCGTTGACCCGCGCCAACAGCAACGCCACCAGCCCACGGATCAACCGCGCATCGCTGCTGGCGCAAAACTGCCAATGCCCGTCGTGCAACTGACCCACCAGCCACACCTGGCTTTCACAGCCGTGGACGAGGTTGGCCTCGCACTTGTCTTCGTCGCTCAGGGGCGGCAGGTGCTCGCCCCATTGCATCAGCAGTCGGGCGCGTTGTTCCCAACCTGACGCGTCCTGGAAAATCTGCAGCGCGGTGGCGGCCTCGGCGGGCAGGTTCATCGGAGCATCTCCAGGGCCTGGTCCAGCGCCTCGAAGAAACGCTCGAGATCAGCGGAGTCGTTGTACAGCGCCAGCGACACCCGAATCGCCCCCGACAGATTCAAATGCTTGAACAACGGCATTGCGCAGTGATGCCCGGCGCGCACCGCGATGCCTTGCTCGGTCAGCAGGTGGGCCAGGTCGGCGTTGTGAATGCCTTCGACCACGAAGCTGACCAGCGCCAGGCGCGGGTTGCCCACCAGGCGAACGCCGTTGCGGGCCAACAGGCCATGGAGCAGGTAGTCATGCAGCGCTGCCTCATGCTCGATGACCGCCTGCGGGTCGAGGTCGGACAGGTAATCCAGGGTCGCCCCCAGGCCGATCACGCTGGCAATCGGCGGCGTGCCCGCTTCGAAACCCAGCGGCGCCGGGCGGAAGCTGGCGCTGTGGTAATCGGCCTGTTGCACCATTTCGCCGCCGAACTGCCAATGACGCAAGTTGCCGAGGGCTTCGGTACGGCCAAACAGCACGCCCAGCCCATCGGGGCCGTAGAGTTTGTGGCTGGAAAACACGTAAAAGTCGCAACCCAGCGCCTCCACGTCGTGGCGACCGTGAACCACGCCTTGGGCGCCGTCGATCACCGTCAGCGCGCCCTGGGCCTTGGCCAGCGCCAGCAGCGCCGGCACCGGCTGCCAGGCCCCGAGCACATTGGATAACTGGCTCACCGCCAGCAAGCGCGTACGCGGGCCGATCAGTTCGGCGGCGGCGCCAGGGTCGATCACCCCGTCGGCATCCAGTGGCAACACCACCAGGGTCAATGAACGGCGTTCGGCCAGTTGCTGCCACGGCAGCAGGTTGGCGTGGTGTTCCAGGGCGCTGATGACGATCTCATCGCCCGGGTTGAATAGATATTCCAGCCCATAGGCCAGTAGGTTCAGCGCCGAAGTGGCGCCGTGGGTGAAGACTACTTGTCCGCAGTTTCCGGCATTGAGCCACTGCGAAACCTTGAGGCGGCTGTCCTCGAACGCCTGTGTGGCATGGGCGCCCGGCAAATGTTGCGCACGGTGCACGTTGGCCGCGCCATTGACGTAGTAATGCGTCAGGGCATCCAGCAGTGCTTGGGGTTTTTGCGTGGTGGCGGCGCTGTCCAGGTAGGTCTGGCCTTGCCGTTGCAGGGCGGCGATGGCCGGGAAATCGGCACGCCAGGGGGATTGGATCAACATGCTTTCGGGCCCTGCTCAATGACGCCGGACCCTGTGGGAGCGGGCTTTTTTTGTGGGAGCCAAGCTTGGCTCCCACAAAAAGGCTCGCTCCCACAGGTGGTGGTGTGAAGCTTAGTTGTGGGCGTGCAGCGCTTCGTTCAGCTCGATGGCCGATTTGTGCGTCTTGCATTCCACCGCACCGGTCTCGGAGTTGCGGCGGAACAACAGGTCAGGCTGGCCGGCCAGGTCGCGGGCCTTGACCACTTTGACCAGTTGGTTGTTTTCGTCCAGCAGCTTCACTTTGGTGCCGGCGGTCACGTACAGGCCCGACTCCACGGTGTTGCGGTCGCCCAGTGGGATACCGATACCGGCGTTGGCGCCGATCAGGCAGCCTTCGCCGACCTTGATCACGATGTTGCCGCCGCCCGACAGGGTGCCCATGGTCGAGCAACCGCCGCCCAGGTCCGAGCCCTTGCCGACGAATACGCCCGCCGAAACACGGCCTTCGATCATGCCCGGGCCTTCGGTGCCAGCGTTGAAGTTGACGAAACCTTCGTGCATCACGGTGGTGCCTTCGCCCACGTAGGCGCCCAGGCGGACCCGTGCGGCATCGGCGATACGCACGCCGGCCGGAACCACGTAGTCGGTCATTTTCGGGAACTTGTCCACCGAGAACACTTCCAGCAGCTCGCCACGCAGGCGGGCTTCGAGCTGATGCTCAGCCAGTTCGCTCAAGTCGATCGCGCCCTGGCTGGTCCAGGCGACGTTCGGCAGCAGCGGGAAGATGCCGGCCAGGTTCAGGCCATGAGGCTTGACCAGGCGATGGGACAGCAGGTGCAGCTTGAGGTAGGCCTCAGGGGTGGAAGACAGCTGGGCGTCTTCGGCCAGCAGCGTGGCGACCAGCGGCTTGTGGCTTTCGGCCAGGCGGGTCAGCAGCGCGGCTTGCGCGGCATCGACACCCTTGAGTGCTTCTGCCAGTTGCGAGGCCTGGGCGGTGGTGAAGGTGATGGCCTGGTTGCCTTCGCTGTAGCCGAGAATCGGCGCGATGGCTGCGACGATGTCAGCCGACGGGTTGAGCAGCGGCTGTGCGTAGAACACTTCCAGCCAGGCGCCTTGACGGTTTTGAGTGCCGACACCGAAGGCCAGGCTGAACAGGGTAGTGGACATGAAATTACCTCTACAAAATGGACTGGGCAGGCTTACTTGATCTCTGCCGCATAAATATCTGGCTTGAAGCCAATCAGGGTTCGGTCACCGAGGTCAAGCACCGGGCGCTTGATCATCGAGGGTTGGGCGAGCATCAGTTCGATGGCTTTCGGCTGGTCGAGATCGGCTTTGCGTTCGTCGTCGAGTTTGCGAAAGGTCGTACCGGCACGGTTCAACACCACTTGCCAGCCATGCTCGTCGCACCATTGGGTCAGGTGCTCACGGTCGATGCCTGCAGTTTTGTAATCGTGAAAGTCATAGCGCACCGCGTGCTCATCGAGCCAGGTACGCGCTTTTTTCATCGTATCGCAGGCTTTGATGCCGAAAAGGTGCAACGTTTTGCTTGAATCGGTCAAGGAACTGCCCCCTTTGCAGGTGCTGAAAATAAAAGGTGAAGGATTATGCCATGACCGGACGGTTTCGCGACGGTCCAGATCGGTATGCACTCAAACCTGTGGGAGCGAGCTTGCTCGCGATACAGACGACACGGTTCAACTGCAAGACCGGGCCACCGTTCATCGCGAGCAAGCTTTGCTCCCACAGGCTCATTGCCACAGGGCAGGGCTGCGACATAGGTACAACGGCCAGACCCATGCTAAGCGGCTAATATGGCACTTCAACGGCAAGCTGTTGCCGGATGTTTGTCGCTGTAATTGGAAAACCGTCATGCAAAGCGCCTATACCGTCCTGATCCTGTTAATGCTGGTGGGCGTGTCGCGCCTGATCGGGCGGTTGATCCCCCTGCCGTTGCCCCTGGTGCAGATCGGCGCCGGTGCCTTGTTGGCCTGGCCGTCCCTGGGCCTGCACGTAGCTCTCGATCCCGAACTGTTCCTGTTTCTCTTCTTGCCTCCGCTGCTGTTTTCCGATGGCTGGCGCATGCCCAAGCGCGAGTTGTGGCGCCTGCGAGGGCCGATCCTGACGCTGGCGGTGGGGCTGGTGTTGTTCACGGTGGTGGGTGCCGGTTATTTCATTCATTGGCTGCTGCCGAGTATCCCGCTGCCGGTGGCCTTCGCCCTGGCTGCCGTGCTGTCGCCGACCGACGCGGTGGCGGTGTCGGCGATTACCCGGGACCGCTTGCCCGCGCCGCTGATGCACGTGCTGCAGGGCGAGGCGCTGATGAACGATGCGTCGGGCCTGGTGACCTTCAAGTTCGCCTTGGCCGCGGCGATCACCGGCGTGTTTTCCCTGGCGAATGCCAGCCTGACCTTCGTCCTGGTGGCGGTTGGCGGCCTGTTGGTGGGCGTGGGCTTGAGCTGGCTGGTGGGGCGTCTGCGGGCCTGGATGATTGCTCGGGGTTGGGACGACCCGGCCACCCACGTGGTGTTCATGCTGCTGCTGCCGTTCGCGGCCTATGTGCTGGCCGAACGCTTGGGCGCTTCGGGCATTCTCTCGGCGGTGGCGGCGGGGATGATGCAGAGTTGGCTCGACCTGCTGCCGCGCCAGACCGGTACGCGGCTGCTCAATCGCAGCGTCTGGTCGCTGCTGGAATTCGCCTTCAACGGCTTGATCTTCCTGCTGCTGGGCCTGCAATTACCGGACATCATCAAGGCAGTGACCAGCCACGAGACGACGCTGTGGCCAACGCTGTTCTACCGCTGCCTGGATGTGGTGGCGATTTTCCTGGTGTTGCTAGTGCTGCGATTTGTCTGGGTGCAAAGCACCTGGCGCCTGTCCGGGCTGTTGCGGCGCTGGCGCGGTGAGCGCGAACTGACCCTGGTGCCGACCGCACGCTCCTGCTGGTTGCTGACCTTCGGCGGAGTGCGCGGCGCGGTGACACTGGCGGGAGTGCTGTCGGTGCCGTTGCTGTTGGCCGCGGGTGAGCAGTTTCCCGAGCGCGACTTGCTGATCTTCATTGCCGCCGGGGTGATTCTGTTGTCGTTGATTGCGGCCTGCATCGCCTTGCCATTGCTGCTGCGGGGCATCGAGAGGAGCCCCGACGACAAACGTCGTACCGAAGTGCGTGATGCCTGGCGCAAAACCGCTGAAGCGGCGATTCATGCACTGGAAGTGGAGGAGCCGACCGAAGCGACCAGTACGCCGGATGCGGCCCAGGCGGCGCTGGCGACCGAGGTCAAGGCGCGGCTGATGTCTGAGTATCGCCATCAGTTGGAGGTGTTCAACGACTCCGCCGAAGCCCAGGCGCTGGCGTTCGAAATGGACCTGCTGGAACGCCGGCTGCGCTTGAAGGCCTATCGGGCGCAGCGGTTGGAGTTGTATCGCCTCAGTCGTCATCATCAGATTGGGGATGATGTGTTGCGTGAGGTGCTGGGGGAGTTGGATTTGGCTGAGGCGAATTTGGGGTTGGGTAAATAACGGCAGGGTCAGAGCGGAAGGTAGGCCTTCACACCGGCGATTACGCCTTGCTTGTCTTCAGAGCCCAGGCGAGGAACGAAGTACTCTCGACCCTTGGATCGAGTCTTTCTGTGCAGCTTGTCCAGACGTTCAAAGCTCACGGTATAGATCATGTCGCACTTTACCCACAGTTCTTTGTAGCCATCGGACTGGAGGGGATTGCTGCGGAGCAGGTAGTGCCAGTCCTGCTGAGTCTGTGGCGTTGTGGAGGAAATCGGCACCACGGTACAGAGCTTGCGACTGTGTGTGGCAGTAGGGGAGATCACCACCACCTTGCGGATCTTCAGCATTTCAGGTGCAACAAAGCCCCGCGTGAAGTCGCAAAGAAGAACATCGCCTTGCTTGGGATGGTAATAAAGAGGCATTCCTTATCCTCATAAAAAAGCAAAGCCGCCCGAAGGCGGCTTCAATCGACACGCAGTTGAGCTTGCTTCGCCCTTTCTGCGCCGCTGGGTCAACCCCGAGAGGGACCCAGACTCCTGCCAGCTCTCGCTGGTGACGGGGTCGATTATGGCTACCGGCAATAGCGAATTCAAGCCAGCTTGAACCCTCGTCACAGGGTTAAATGAGGTCTTTCGGTGTACAACTTTAGCGAAATCAAAGGCTTGGCGTCTGCGGTACGTTTTATGTCTTTTCTTGTCTGAGCAGACAGATTGTCGTCTGTCAGACGCACCGAAGTTTCCGACAAGTTTTTAAGGTTGTCCGTCGGAAGCGAGGGCTCTAGCCTCTGGGTGTCGCTGCCAATTCAGCGACCGGACGTGAGAATCCGAACACCCACTATGCGCATAGGCGCCCGCCATATAAAGTGCAGGCGCGTTTCGTCCATGCATCATGTTATGGCGGCTGTGCGCGGGCATGTTTCGACATGGCCGGGTTCGGTGGTGTTGACCCGGATTCTCACCCCGCGTACGGCTGCCACTCTATAGGTCCGTGAGAAGACTTTGTGGTAGCTCCAACACCTTAGGAGCATCACATGATCAAAGAAACTCCAAATCCACCAAAACCTGCCTCCACTTTCCCCTACGGCGATTACGCACCCGAAAAGCTGCAAGAGGCCGCTGACCGTGTGCTGGATCATTACCTCAAACCTGGCGACAGCAAGTCAGAACCCAAACCCTCGGTACAGTTATTCACTGTGGCTGACGGTATCGACACCGAAGTGTTGCTGGCCAACCTCAGCGAAACCCTGGCTTCGGCCAATGCAATGCTCAATGACCTTGCCTTCGATCAGGACGGATCGCGACGACATGTAGCATTGGAGTGGCCCAGATGATTGAGTTGGGGATGTTGTTGGCGAACAAGTGCCTGGACCGGGTAGAGCTTCGGACTTGATGTAATAGGTGCCGGCCTCATCGCGAGCAAGCTCGCTCCCACAGGGGGCCAGTGTCGATGGATCGTTCCCACGCTCTGCGTGGGAATGCCGCCAGGGACGCTCCGCGTTCCGCTTCAGGGAGGCGACGCAGAGCGTCACGGGATGCATTCCCACGCAGAGCGTGGGAACGATCGATGGGGGGATTAACCCCGACGCTGGATGAACGCGCGGATTCGCTCCGCCGCTTCCACGCATTCAGCCAGCGGCGCGACCAGGGCCATGCGCACGCGTCCGGCGCCTGGGTTGACGCCTTCCACTTCGCGGGACAGGTAGGAGCCCGGTACGACCGTCACGTGTTCCTGTTCGAACAGGTCCCGGCAGAACGTCGCATCGTCGCCCGCTACGTTCGGCCACAGGTAGAAGCTGCCATCGGGGCGTTGCACGTCCAGCACCGGGCTGAGGATCTCCAGCACCGCGTCGAATTTCTCCCGGTACAGCGCGCGGTTGGCGCGTACGTGCACTTCGTCGTTCCACGCGGCAATGCTCGCCAGTTGGGTCTGAACCGGCATCGCGCAGCCATGGTAGGTGCGGTACAGCAGGAAACCCTTGAGGATGTCCGCGTCGCCAGCGACGAAACCGGAACGCAGGCCCGGCAGGTTGGAGCGTTTGGACAGGCTGTGGAACACCACACAGCGCTTGAAATCCTTGCGACCGAGTTCGACGCAGGCGCTGAGCAGCCCCGGCGGTGGGGTTTGTTCGTCGAAGTACAGTTCGCTGTAGCACTCGTCCGCGGCGATGACGAAGTCATATTCGTCAGCCAGGGCGATGAGTTTCTTCAGTACATCCACCGGGATCAGCGCGCCGGTCGGGTTGCCAGGGGAGCACAGGAACAGGATCTGGCAGCGTTTCCAGATGTCCGGCGATACCGCATCGAAATCCGGATTGAAGCCGTTCGCGTCCAGGCACGGCAGGTAGTGCGGCTTGGCCCCGGCCAGGAACGCCGCGCCTTCGTAGATCTGATAGAACGGGTTCGGGCTGACCACCAGGGCGTCGTCGCCACGGTTGACTACGGTCTGGGTGAAAGCGAACAGGGCTTCACGGGTGCCATTGACCGGCAGCACATGGCGCGCCGGGTCCAGCCAGCCGTTTGGCACGTTGAAGCGGCGCTCGCACCAACCGGTGATGGCCTCACGCAACTCGGGGATGCCGAGGGTGGTCGGGTACACCGCCATCTTTTCCAGATTGCTGGCCAGGGCCTCAGCCACGAAGCTGGGCGAGCGATGCTTGGGTTCGCCGATGGACAGGGCGATCGGGCGTTTGTCCGGGTTGGGCGTGACGCTGCCAAGCAAGGCGCGGAGCTTTTCGAAAGGGTAGGGCTGGAGTTGGTTCAGAGCGTTGTTCATCAAGGGCCTCGTCAATGTGGGCGCGGTCCTTGTGGGAGCGAGCTTGCTCGCGATGGCGGTGAGTCAGGCAGCATCAATGCTGGATGCTCCGTCGCTATCGCGAGCAAGCTCGCTCCCACAGAGGGAGATTGTTCGTTCAGATGCTGATACGTGTCATGTGAGCATCGGGTTCCTGGTTGACGCTCAAATGCTGCACGATCGCTTCCTGCAGGCGGCTGCACAGCTGCGGATCGGACAGCGGCTGGTTATGTGCGTCGGTGATGAAGAAGACGTCTTCCACCCGTTCGCCGAGGGTGGCGATCTTGGCGTTTTGCAGCGACAGGTCGAACTCCAGGAAAATATGGCCGATCCGCGCCAGCAGGCCCGGGCGGTCCGGGGCGCTGAGTTCCAGCACGGTGACCTGGCGCTGGGCGTCGTTGTGGATCGTCACCTGGGGCGCGAAGGCGAAGTGCTTGAGCTGGCGCGGCACCCGGCGCTGGATGATGGTCGGGTAGTCCGCCGGGTTGCGCAGGGCTTCGGTCAGGCCGTCGCGAATCTGCTTGACCCGCGCCGGGTTGTCGCCAATCGAGTCGCCGTCGGTGTCGAGCACGATGTAGGTGTCGAGGGTGAACTGGCTGCTGGAGGTAATGACCCGGGCGTCGTGAATGTTGAGGTTGAGCTGGTCCATCGCCGCCACGGTCACGGCGAAGAAGTCGTGCTGGTCCGGGGCGTAGATGAAGATCTGCGTGCCACCTTCGAACTCGCGCTGGGTGGTTTCCTTGATCAGCACCAGCGGCCCGCCATCGGCCGGTTGCTGGAGGATCGCGTCGCTGTGCCAGGCCACGTCGCCGGCGGTATGGCGCAGGAAATAGTCATCGCCCAGTTGCGACCAGAGCTGCTCGACGTCGTCCGGATCGGTGCCGCCGCGCACCAGGATGTCCAGGGCTGCGCTTTGGGTGCGACGGATCTGCTCTTCGCGGTCCACCGGGTTTTCCAGGCCGCGGCGCAAGGCGCGCTTGGTCTCGGTGTAGAGCTGGCGCAACAGGCTGGCGCGCCAGGAATTCCACAGGGTCGGATTGGTGGCGTTGATGTCGGCCACGGTCAGCACGTAGAGGTAATCCAGACGTGTTTCATCGCCGACGTTCTGGGCGAAGTCGTGGATCACCTGCGGGTCGGACAAGTCCTTGCGCTGGGCGGTGGTGGACATCATCAGGTGGTTCTGCACCAGCCAGACGATCAGCCGGCTGTCCCACAGGGGCAGTTGATGGCGCTGGCAGAACGCCTCGGCATCCACCGCACCAATCTCGGAATGATCGCCTTGGCGGCCCTTGCCGATGTCGTGGTACAGCCCTGCCATGTAGATCAGTTCGGGCTTGGGCAACTTGGCCATGAGCTTGCTGGCCAGCGGGAATTTCTCCGACACCTGGGTGTACTGCAGCTTACGCAGGTGCTTGATCAGGTTCAGGGTGTGGGCATCGACCGTGTAGATGTGGAACAGGTCATGTTGCATCTGCCCGACGATGAAGCCGAACTCCGGCAGATAACGCCCGAGGATCCCGTAGCGGTTCATGCGTCGCAGGTTGCGGTGCACGCCGATCTTGCACTTGAACAACTCGATGAACAGGCTGGTGTTGCGGATGTCGTTGCGGAAGTCTTCATCGATCAGGTGACGGTTTTCCCGCAGCAGGCGAATGGTGTCGGCGCGTACACCCTTGATTTCCGGCTGCTGGGCCATGAGCACGAAGATTTCCAGCATGGCGAACGGCGTGCGGCGGAATACATTGGCGTTGCGCGCCTCGATGTAGCCGTCGTGCAGTTGGAAACGAGAGTTGATCGGCTGCGGCGGTTCTTCGTCTTCGGGGGCGAGGATGACTTCCTCGAAGTGCTGGATGATCAGTTCGCTGAGCTGGGCAATGCTCATCACCACGCGGTAGTACTGCTGCATGAAGTTTTCGATGGTTTGCTTGGCATCCTGCCCTTCGAAACCCAACAGGCTGGCGATGGAGCGCTGATGGTCGAACAGCAGGCGGTCCTCGGAGCGCCCGGCCAGCATGTGCAGGGCGTAGCGGACCTTCCACAGAAATTCCTGGGACGAGGCCAGCAAGGCGTTTTCGCTTTCCACCAGGAAACCTTCACCGGCCAGGGCGCGCAGGTTCAGCGTGCCGTACTGGCGACGGGCGACCCACAGGATCGTCTGGATGTCCCGCAGCCCGCCGGGCGAGCCCTTGACGTTGGGCTCCAGGTTGTATTCGGTGTCGTTGTACTTGTGGTGGCGGGCCTTCTGCTCGGCGCGCTTGGCCAGGAAAAAGTCCTTGCTGGGCCACATGTGCGCCGTGCTGGTGACATCGAGCATGCGCTGGCGCAGGTGCTCGGGGCCGGCAATGGTGCGGCTTTCCATCAGGTTGGTGATCACCGTCAGGTCGGCGCGGGCCTCGTCGGCGCATTCTTGCACCGAGCGAACGCTCTGGCCGACTTCCAGGCCGATGTCCCACAGCAGCGTCAGGAACCGCTCGATGGAGTCACGGAAAACTTCATGATCGGCGCTGTCGAGCAGGATCAGCAGATCGATGTCGGAGTAGGGGTGCAGTTCGCCGCGCCCGTAGCCGCCGACCGCGACCAGGGCGATGTCGGCATCTTCGCTCCAGTTGAACTGCTCCCAGGCCTTCTGCAGGATGTTATCGACGAACCAGGCACGGTCCTCTATCAGCCGCCGAATGTCCCGGCCATTGCGAAAGCGCTGGTCGAGCACTTCGTGGGCCTGGCGGATCGCCTTCTTGAACGCCGAGATGGGGCTTGCCTTCAGGGCCAGTTCAGCCTGGAACTGGCCGCGGTCGAAGAGTTCGGGATCCACCTGCGGCATTGAATGACTTTCCTTTCTATCTATATCTATAGGCTGGGTTCGGATCAGGCGGAAACGCGAGGGATGGTGTCATCGCTGCGCAGGGTGAAGATCTCGTATCCGGTCTCGGTGACCAGCAAGGTGTGTTCCCACTGGGCCGACAGCTTGCGATCCTTGGTGATGGCAGTCCAACCGTCGCCCAGCACCTTGGTGTCAGCGCGCCCCTGGTTGATCATCGGCTCGATGGTGAAGGTCATGCCCGCCTGCAGTTCCATGCCCGTGCCGGCACGGCCGTAGTGCAGGATCTGCGGTTCTTCGTGGAACACCTTGCCGATGCCATGGCCGCAGAACTCGCGAACCACCGAGAAGCCGTTTTTCTGCGCGTGCTTCTGGATCACTTCGCCGATATCCCCCAGGCGGCAGCCCGGCTTCACCAGTTCGATGGCCATGTACATGCATTCCTGGGTGACCTTGGACAGGCGCTGGGCCCACTCCGGCACGTTGCCGACATGGAACATGCGGCTGGTGTCGCCGTGAAAGCCGTCCTTGATGACGGTGACGTCGATGTTCAGGGTATCGCCATCCTTCAACGGTTTTTCGTTGGGGATGCCGTGGCAGACCACGTGGTTGATCGAGGTGCAGATCGACTTCGGGAAGCCTTTGTAGTTGAGCGGGGCCGGGATGGCTTTCTGCTCGTTGACGATGTAGTCATGGCAGATGCGGTCCAGCTCTTCGGTGGTCACACCAGGCTTTACGTAGTCGGCGATCATCTCCAGCACATCGGCGGCGAGTTTGCCGGCGACACGCATTTTGGCGATGTCCTCGGGAGTCTTGAGGGTAACGGTCATACAGGCTCTCTCTGCGCCTGACGGCGCTGTTCAAAACGAAATGGGCGGCGGATGATGATTCACGTGGCCCTGAAAGAGACGATTCTAACAGACGATCAGCGCAAATCCGCGTCCACATGCATCGCTTCTCTCTATAAGGGTGTGCATCCATGGCCCATGAAAGGGCTGTGGGAGGGGCACTTCGCCAGGATTTCAGAATCCGTGTTCCGTTTTCGCCCTTGCTGTGGTATAAAATGCGCCGCTTTCCGGGGATGACCCCGTAAGCTTAAATCCACACACGTGTCGACACGATGACCTGGGTGCCTTTGGCTTTTATAGCCGCTGGTTGGTCATTGGGATACGTGGAGGCCAAACCCGACTTATCAAGGAACTATCATGTCCCAAGTCAACATGCGCGATATGCTGAAGGCCGGTGTGCACTTCGGTCACCAGACCCGTTACTGGAACCCGAAAATGGGCAAGTACATTTTCGGCGCGCGTAACAAGATCCACATCATCAACCTTGAAAAAACCCTGCCGATGTTCAACGAAGCACTGACCTTCGTAGAGCGCCTGGCCCAGGGCAAAAACAAGATTCTGTTCGTCGGCACCAAGCGTTCCGCTGGCAAGATCGTTGCTGAAGAAGCAGCACGTTGCGGTTCGCCGTACGTCGATCACCGCTGGTTGGGCGGCATGCTGACCAACTTCAAGACCATTCGCGCTTCCATCAAGCGTCTGCGTGACCTTGAAGTCCAGTCCGAAGACGGTACTTTCGCCAAGCTGACCAAGAAAGAAGCGCTGATGCGCACTCGCGATCTTGAGAAGCTGGACCGCTCCCTGGGCGGTATCAAGGACATGGGCGGTCTGCCTGACGCACTGTTCGTGATCGACGTTGATCACGAGCGCATCGCGATCACCGAAGCCAACAAGCTGGGTATCCCGGTCATCGGCGTTGTCGATACCAACAGCAGCCCGGAAGGCGTTGACTACATCATCCCAGGCAACGATGACGCCATCCGCGCCATCCAGCTGTACATGGGTTCGATGGCTGACGCTGTTATCCGTGGTCGCAACAACGTGAATGGCGGCACCGAAGTCTTCGCTGAAGAAGCTCCGGCAGCAGCCGCTGAGTAATTGACGCCCTGGCGTTGACTCAGTAAGCAAAAAGGGGGCTTGGCCCCCTTTTTGCCACCTCGAAAACCATTTGCCGCCAGCGCAGTGACCTGTTTGTAACCTGCCGCGGCCTATAAGCAGTGGTTTTCCAGGAAGAATTGATCGCCCGTTCGATCGGGTGGAATGGTTGAAAACCTATCCAAGAGGATTTTGAAATGGCAGAGATTACTGCAGCGTTGGTCAAAGAACTGCGCGAGCGTACCGGCGAAGGCATGATGGACTGCAAGAAAGCCTTGACCAAGGCTGGCGGCGACATCGAAAAAGCCATTGATGACATGCGTGCTTCGGGCGCCATCAAGGCTGCCAAGAAAGCGGGCAACGTTGCCGCTGAAGGCGCGATCGGCATCAAGGATGACGGTAAGGCTGCCGTTATCATCGAAGTCAACTCGCAGACTGACTTCCTGGCTCTGCAAGACGACTTCAAGGCATTCGTTGCTGCCAGCGTAGAAAAAGCATTCGCCGACAAACTGACCGACGCAGCTCCGCTGATCGCCGCTCAGGAATCGGCTCGTGAAGCCCTGGTTGCCAAAGTAGGCGAAAACGTCAACATCCGTCGTCTGGTTCGCGTCGAAGGTGATGTTGTCGGTTCCTACCTGCACGGCAACAAGATCGGCGTCGTTGTAGCCCTCAAAGGCGGCAGCATCGAGCTGGCCAAGGACATCGCGATGCACGTCGCTGCCAGCAACCCTGAGTTCCTGTTGCCGTCGGAAGTTTCCGCTGATGCCATCGAGCGCGAGAAAGCCGTGTTCATGCAGCTCAACGAAGACAAGATCAAAGGCAAACCAGCCGAAATCGTTGAAAAAATGGTTGCCGGTCGTATCACCAAGTTCCTGGCTGAAGCCAGCCTGGTTGAGCAGGCGTTCGTCAAGAACCCTGAAATCAAGGTCGGTGAACTGGCCAAGAAAGGCGGCGCTGAAATCGTTTCCTTCACCTACTTCAAAGTGGGCGAAGGCATCGAGAAGCCAGTAGACAACTTCGCTGAAGAAGTTGCTGCTCAGCTGGCTGCCAGCAAGCAATAAGACAGTTTTTATAACTGTCGCCCTGAAGAGGCTGCCCGCTCACGCGCGCAGCCTCTTTTCGGATGGGGATGCCGATTTTTATTGGTTTCCTGTCGGAACTGGCTTACAAAGCCGTGTTCCGATGGCGCTGTGTCAGCGTCAAGCTAGAGTGAACGCAGGCTGAAAACAGCTTGCAAAGAATTTTCGAAAATACGCCGCAGGAGAGATTCGCAATGGCTCAGCAGGGCAGTGGTTATCAGGCTCGCTATAAACGCATTCTACTCAAGCTTAGCGGCGAGGCCCTGATGGGCTCGGAAGAGTTCGGGATCGATCCGAAAGTGCTGGATCGCATGGCCCTGGAAGTCGGCCAGCTGGTCGGGATCGGCGTTCAGGTCGGCCTGGTCATCGGCGGCGGCAACCTGTTCCGCGGCGCAGCGCTGAGCGCGGCCGGCATGGATCGGGTCACGGGCGACCACATGGGCATGCTGGCCACTGTGATGAACGCCCTGGCTATGCGTGACGCGCTGGAGCGTGCCAATATCTCGGCCATCGTGATGTCGGCCATTTCCATGGTTGGCGTGACCGATCACTACGACCGCCGCAAAGCCATGCGCCACCTCAACTCCAAGGAAGTGGTGATTTTTGCCGCCGGTACCGGTAATCCGTTCTTCACCACGGATTCGGCCGCCTGCCTGCGAGCGATCGAGATCGATGCCGATGTCGTGCTCAAGGCAACCAAGGTCGATGGCGTCTATACCGCTGACCCGTTCAAGGACCCGCATGCCGAGAAGTTCGATCATCTGACCTACGATGAAGTGCTGGATCGCAAGCTGGGTGTAATGGATCTGACGGCTATCTGCCTGTGCCGCGACCACAAGATGCCGCTGCGCGTCTTTAACATGAACAAGCCCGGTGCCCTGCTGAATATCGTCCATGGCGGCGCCGAAGGAACACTGATCGAGGAAGTTCAACAATGATCAACGAAATCAAGAAAGACGCTGAACAGCGCATGCAGAAATCCCTGGAGTCCCTGGCGCACAACTTCGGTCGCATCCGCACCGGCCAGGCGCACCCGAGCATCCTTGAGGGCGTGATGGTGCCGTACTACGGCTCCGATACCCCGATCAAGCAAGTGGCCAACATCACCGTCAAGGACGCTCGCACCCTGCAGGTCGTGGCCTTTGAGCGTAACATGCTGGGCGCAGTCGACAAGGCCATCGGCAGTGCCGGTCTGAACCTGAACCCGACCAACCTGGGCGAGCTGCTGCTGATCTCCATGCCGGCCCTGACCGAGGAGACCCGCAAGGGCTTCACCAAGCAGGCTCGTGATGTGGCTGAAGACGCCCGTGTTGCCGTGCGCAACATCCGTCGTGATGCCAATAGCCAGCTCAAGGACCTGGTCAAGGAAAAGGAAATCAGCGAAGACGAAGAGCGTCGTGCCACTGGCGAGATCGACGACCTGACCAAGAAGTACGTGGCTAAGATCGACGCGGATTTGGCGCAGAAAGAAAAAGACCTGATGGCCGTATAAGGGTCTCGTTTTCATGGAAAAGACCAAACAGGCCGTGCCGTTCGCGGTGCCGCGCCACGTGGCGATCATCATGGACGGCAATAACCGCTGGGCCAAGAAACGCTTTATGCCTGGCGTTGCCGGGCACAAGGCGGGGGTCGACGCGGTTCGTGCGGTCATCGAGGTGTGCGCCGAGGCAGGGGTCGAGGTGCTGACCCTGTTCGCCTTCTCCAGTGAGAACTGGCAGCGTCCGGCCGATGAAGTCAGTGCCTTGATGGACTTGTTCCTCAAGGCCCTGCGTCGTGAGGCCAAGCGCCTCAACGAGAACAAGATCAGCCTGCGGATCATCGGTGATCGCTCGCGCTTCCATCCTGAATTGCAGGCTGCGATGCGCGAAGCCGAATCCGCGACGGCGGGCCCTGATCGGTTTGTCCTGCAGATCGCTGCCAACTATGGTGGTCAGTGGGACATTGCCCAGGCTGCCCAACGGCTGGCGCGGGAAGTCCAGGCCGGGCATTTGCGCCCGGAAGACATCACGCCGGAGCTGTTGCAGACCTGCCTGGCGACCGGCGACCTGCCGCTGCCGGACCTGTGCATCCGTACCGGTGGCGAACATCGCATCAGCAACTTCCTGCTCTGGCAGTTGGCGTATGCCGAGTTGTACTTCTCCGACCTGTTCTGGCCGGACTTCAAACACGAAGCCATGCGCACCGCACTGGCCGATTTCGCTTCCCGTCAGCGTCGCTTCGGTAAAACGAGCGAGCAGATCGAAGCTGGAGCCCGGGTTTAATGCTTAAACAACGAATCATCACTGCCTTGATCCTGTTGCCCATCGCCCTGGGTGGTTTCTTCCTGCTTGAAGGCGCCAGTTTTGCGCTGTTCATCGGGCTGGTCGTGACCTTGGGTGCGTGGGAATGGGCGCGGCTGGCGGGTTTTCCTGCGCAGTCGGCGCGCGTGGCCTACGCGGCGGCCGTGGCGGCCATGCTGTTTATCATGTACGTGGTGCCTGGTCTCGCGCCTTGGGTGCTGGGCGCCGCAGTGCTGTGGTGGGCGACGGCGACCTTCCTGGTACTGACCTATCCGCAGACTACCCATCATTGGGCCAATGCGGCGACCAAGCTGGTGATCGGCCTGTTGATCCTGCTGCCGGCCTGGCAGGGGCTGATCTGGATCAAGCAAGGCCCGCTGGGCAACTGGCAAATCATGGCTGTGATGGTGCTGGTGTGGGGTGCCGACGTCGGCGCCTACTTCTCCGGCAAGGCCTTCGGCAAGCGCAAGCTGGCGCCGAAGGTCAGCCCTGGCAAGAGCTGGGAAGGGGTCTATGGTGGCCTGGCCTTGAGCCTGGTGATCACGACCGTGGTCGGCTTTGTGCGGGACTGGACCGTCGCGCAGTTGCTGATGGGCCTTATTGGTGCCGCCTTGATCGTATTTGTATCCGTGGTCGGCGACCTGACCGAAAGCATGTTCAAGCGTCAATCGGGGATCAAGGACAGCAGTAACCTGCTGCCCGGTCACGGTGGCGTGCTGGATCGCATCGACAGCCTTACTGCCGCGATCCCGATCTTTGCCGTGCTGTTGTGGATGGCGGCGTCGTGAGTCGCCCCCAGCAGATCACTGTTCTCGGCGCGACCGGTTCGATCGGCCTGAGTACGCTTGACGTCATCGGGCGGCATCCGGAGCGGTACCAGGTGTTCGCCCTCAGTGGCTTCACGCGCATGAGTGAATTGCTGGCCCTGTGCATACGCCACACGCCGCGGTTTGCCGTGGTGCCTGAGGCCACTGTGGCGCGGGCGCTGCAGGACGATCTGCGCGCCGCTGGTTTGCAAACCCGTGTGTTGGTGGGGGAGGAGGGCCTCTGCCAAGTGGCGTCCGACCCAGAAGTCGACGCCGTGATGGCGGCAATTGTCGGTGCGGCGGGCTTGCGTCCGACGCTGGCGGCGGTGGAAGCCGGCAAGAAGATCCTGCTGGCCAACAAGGAAGCGCTGGTGATGTCCGGCGCCCTGTTCATGCAGGCTGTGCGCAAAAGCGGTTCGGTGTTGCTGCCCATCGACAGCGAGCACAATGCGATTTTTCAATGCATGCCGCGGGATTTTTCCCGTGGCCTCGGCGCGGTGGGTGTCCGGCGGATTTTGCTGACAGCCTCCGGTGGTCCGTTCCGGCAGACGCCGCTGGAAGAATTGGTGCATGTTTCACCCGAGCAGGCCTGTGCGCACCCGAACTGGTCCATGGGGCGCAAGATTTCCGTGGATTCGGCCAGCATGATGAACAAGGGGCTGGAGCTGATCGAGGCCTGTTGGCTGTTCGATGCCAAGCCGTCCCAGGTCGAGGTGGTGATTCATCCCCAGAGCGTGATTCACTCCCTGGTGGACTACGTCGACGGTTCGGTGCTGGCCCAGTTGGGCAATCCGGACATGCGCACTCCGATCGCCAATGCCCTGGCCTGGCCAGAGCGCATCGATTCGGGTGTTGCGCCGCTGGACCTGTTCGCCATCGCTCGCCTGGACTTCCAGGCGCCCGATGAGCAGCGTTTCCCCTGCCTGCGCCTGGCGCGCCAGGCGGCCGAGGCGGGCGACAGTGCGCCGGCCATGCTTAACGCCGCCAATGAAGTGGCGGTTGCAGCGTTTCTCGATGGACGTGTCCGTTACCTCGAGATCGCGAGTATCATCGAGGAAGTCTTGAATCTCGAGGCCGTGGTTTCGGTCAATGACCTCGATACGGTATTTACGGCGGATGCCAGGGCTCGTGAATTGGCGGGCCAATGGCTGCGGCGCCACGGGCGTTGAAGCTGCGATACGTTAGCCAGGGTTGCCCTGGACAGGATTGCGGAGAAAACAGATGAGCGCGCTCTATATGATTGTCGGCACCCTGGTTGCCTTGGGGGTGTTGGTCACATTTCACGAATTCGGTCATTTCTGGGTCGCGCGGCGCTGTGGCGTCAAGGTCCTGCGTTTCTCCGTGGGCTTTGGCATGCCCTTGTTGCGCTGGCACGACAAGAAAGGCACCGAGTTCGTCGTAGCGGCCATCCCGCTGGGCGGCTACGTCAAGATGCTCGACGAGCGCGAAGGCGAAGTCTCGGCCGACCAGCTCGATCAATCCTTCAATCGCAAGACCGTCCGTCAGCGTATCGCCATCGTCGCCGCGGGGCCGATCGCCAACTTCCTGCTGGCCATGGTGTTTTTCTGGGGCCTGGCCATGCTGGGCAGCGAGCAGGTGCGTCCGGTCATTGGTGCGGTGGAGTCGGGTAGCGTTGCCGCCCGTGCCGGGCTGGGTGCCGGGCAGGAAATCGTCGCTATCGATGGCGAGCCGACCTCGGGCTGGGCGGCGGTCAATCTGCAACTGGTGCGTCGCCTGGGTGAGAGCGGCTCGTTGCAACTGATGGTGCGCGAGCAGGGCTCCACGGTGGATTCGCCTCGTGAACTGGTCTTGGATAAATGGCTCAAGGGCGCCGACGAGCCGGATCCGATCCGGTCCCTGGGGATCCGCCCATGGCGTCCGGCGATGCCGCCGATACTCGCCGAGCTCGATCCGAAAGGCCCGGCCCAGGCCGCTGGCTTGAAGACCGGCGATCGGTTGCTGGCGCTCGACGGCCAGCCGGTCAGCGACTGGCAGCAGGTGGTCGATTCGGTTCGCGTACGTCCTGATAGCAAGATTGTGCTGCGCATCGAGCGTGACGGTGCTCCAATCGATGTCCCGGTGACCCTGGCCGCCCGCGGCGAGAGCAAGGCGCCAACCGGTTATCTGGGGGCGGGCGTCAAGGCTGTGGACTGGCCGCCGGAAATGATTCGCGAGGTCAGTTTCGGCCCTGTGGCGGCGATTGGCGAGGGTGCGCGTCGTACCTGGACCATGAGTGTCCTGACGCTGGACTCGCTCAAGAAAATGTTGTTCGGCGAGCTCTCGGTAAAAAACTTGAGTGGACCGATAACCATTGCTAAAGTGGCGGGCGCTTCTGCCCAGTCGGGCGTTGCTGATTTCCTGAATTTCCTTGCTTATCTGAGCATTAGCCTGGGAGTTCTGAATTTGCTGCCCATCCCGGTACTGGATGGGGGGCATCTGCTGTTTTATCTGATCGAGTGGGCGCGTGGTCGTCCCTTGTCGGATCGGGTGCAGGGTTGGGGGATACAGATAGGTATCAGCTTGGTGGTCGGGGTCATGTTGCTTGCCCTCGTCAACGATCTGGGTCGTCTGTAACGCTTCGCTGAATTGCGAATCTGCCGCATTTTGCGGCAGTTTGTTTATTGCCAGTTGGAATAAGAAAGGACTTCATGAAACGTCTGCTGCTAACTGCGGTTCTCACCGTATTGATGATCGCCGAAGTTCACGCCGAGTCCTTCACTATCTCTGATATTCGCGTCAATGGCCTCCAGCGGGTCTCCGCGGGTAGCGTCTTTGGTGCCTTGCCGTTGAACGTCGGCGAGCAGGCGGATGATCGGCGCCTGGTGGAATCCACGCGTGCGCTGTTCAAGACCGGCTTCTTTCAAGATATCCAACTGGGCCGTGACGGCAATGTCCTGGTCATCACCGTTGTCGAGCGCCCGTCGGTCGCCAGTATCGAGATCGAAGGCAACAAGGCGATCTCCACTGAAGACCTGATGAAAGGCCTCAAGCAATCCGGCCTGGCCGAAGGCGAGATCTTCCAGCGCGCCACCCTCGAAGGTGTACGTAACGA
>NZ_JAHBCZ010000049.1:0-38872 GCF_019956035.1 Pseudomonas sp. A-RE-22 | reverse complement strand
AAGAGCAAACGGGGCCCGAAGGTGCCCAAATCCAAAGAGTGGCTGGAAGGCAAAGCCGCGAATGCTCACGTGTCGACGGATCGGGTGCTCAAGGCCGCTAAAGCCAAAAGACCTTGAAAGGGCTGGCTGTAAGAGCGGAACCGCCTGCGGCCGTTACCGCAGCAACGGATATACACACCAACCCATCCAAAAAAAACGGTGCTTCCCATTTCTGAAAGAAGCACCGTTTTTAACTGAACAACCTTACGCGACAGGGCGAGAACTATAGGGTTCAAGCCCCAAACACATCACACGTAAAACGATTTCAGCGGCGGAAAGCCATTGAATTCCACCGCGCTATAGCTAGTGGTATAGGCCCCGGTCGACAGCCAATACAGACGATCCCCAATAGCCAGGTTCAACGGCAACCCGTACTTGTAGTTCTCATACATGATGTCGGCGCTGTCACAGGTAGGACCGGCGATGACCACTTCTTCCATCTCGCCTTTCTTCTCGGTCCAGATCGGAAACTTGATGGCTTCGTCCATGGTTTCGATCAGGCCGGAGAACTTGCCCACATCCGTGTACACCCAACGCTCGACGGCGGTACGGGACTTGCGCGCCACCAGCACCACTTCGCTGACCAGGATACCCGCGTTGGCGATCAACGAACGGCCCGGCTCCAGGATGATTTCCGGCAGGTCGTCGCCGAAGTCTTCCTTGAGGAAACGGATGATTTCCTCGGCGTATGTTTCCAGGCTATTGGTGCGGGTGATGTAGTTGGCCGGGAAGCCACCACCCATGTTGATCAGCTTCAGGACGATGCCGTCTTCTTCCTTCAGACGCTCGAAGATCACCTTGACCTTGGCGATCGCCGCGTCCCAGACGCTGATGTCGCGCTGTTGCGAGCCGACGTGGAACGAAATGCCGTACGGCACCAGGCCCAGGTCGCGGGCCAGGATCAGCAGGTCCATGGCCATGTCGGTCTGGCAGCCGAACTTGCGCGACAACGGCCAGTCAGCGGTGGTCGAGCCTTCGGTGAGGATCCGTACATAGACTTTCGAGCCCGGCGCGGCCTTGGCGATGTTGCGCAGGTCGGCTTCGGAGTCGGTGGCATACAAGCGCACGCCCTTCTCGTAGAAGTAGCGAATGTCGCGGGATTTCTTGATGGTGTTGCCGTAGCTGATCCGGTCCGGGCCGACGCCACGGCTCATGACCTTGTCCAGCTCATAGATCGAGGCGATGTCGAAGTTCGAGCCTTTATCCTTGAGCAGGTCGATGATTTCCACCGCCGGGTTGGCCTTGACGGCGTAGTAGACCTTGGCGAACTCGAAACCGGCGCGCAGGTCGTCATAGGCCTGGGAGATCATCGCGGTGTCGATCACCACGAACGGGGTTTCCTGCTTGTCGGCGAACGCTTTCATTTTCTGGAAGGTTTCGCGCGCGAAATAATCTTCGACCTGGATCGACATACTTGGGACTCCTACTGGCAAACATCAGGATCAATGGGTGTGAGGGCAAGCAGCCCTCGTGAACGTCCTCCGTATCCCCACTTTGGTTCGCCTACTTCCCAAGGCATGTCGCCGAAAGCAAAAAGGCCACGGGATGCGTGATTCCCTTGGCCTTGCTGTCTCGTCGTCAGTACTTGAGCCGGATGGATCGTTTCCAGCATGGACGTTCGGCGCGAACTTTAGGGCGTGAGGGGCCTGAGATCAACTAAAAATGTCGCGTTTTTGCACACATCCGTCGTGCGGCCCGCGACAGCTCATGATGTAACCGACCTGCGTGACAGATTGATGTTCCCTTGGATTGGTTTTTCAAGGCGGCTGATGATCGTTCCCACGCTCTGCGTGGGCATGCAGCCCGGGACGCTCCGCGTCCCCAGAGCCGAACGCGGAGCGTCCGTGGAGGCGTTCCCACGCAGAGCGTGGGAACGATCAGTCAAAGGCTGCTGTGCTCGATCAGGCCAACGCAGTCTCGGCCGGCGAGACAATGCTGGTCTTGCCCCCGCGAGAGCGTCCGGAGCTCAGGTACTCGGCAATCGATTCCTGGGTCACTTCCCCGAGGAACACCCGCTCGGCATCCATCACCGGCAGCCACGAGCGGTTGAACTCGTACATGCGCGACAGCAGGATCCGCAGGTGTTCGTCATACGCGGCAGTGGCGTTGAATTCGCGCAGGTATTGTCCGCAGGTGCCGGTCTGGCGGTACAGGTCGCGACGGCGCACATACCCCAGGGCCTTGTTCTCGGCACAGGTGACCACCACGTAGCGACGGTCATGTTCGTCCATCAACTCCAGTGCCTCACCCACTGGCGTCTCGGGGCTGACCGACGGGGCGTTGTCCGCCGCGTCTTCGGCCTTGACCAGCAACAGGCGCTTGAGCGTGCTGTCCTGGCCGACGAAGCTGCTGACGAACTCGTCGGCCGGATGGGCCAGCAGTGTGTCCGGGTGATCGAACTGGACCAGCTTGCCAGCGCGGAAGATCGCAATCTTGTCCCCCAGCTTGATCGCTTCGTCGATGTCGTGGCTGACCATGATCACGGTCTTGTTCAACGCCCGCTGCATCTCGAAGAACTCATTCTGGATCATCTCGCGGTTGATCGGGTCCACCGCGCCGAAGGGTTCGTCCATCAGCAGCAGCGGCGCATCGGCCGCCAGGGCCCGGATCACGCCGATCCGTTGCTGCTGGCCGCCGGACAGTTCACGGGGGTAGCGATGCAGGTATTGCTTGGGTTCGAGCTTGATCATGCTCATCAGCTCGCGGGCGCGGTCGTGGCATTTCTGCTTGTCCCAGCCGAGCAGGCGCGGGACCACGGTGATGTTTTCCTCGATGGTCATGTTCGGGAACAGGCCGATCTGCTGGATCACATAGCCGATGTTGCGGCGCAGGGTCACTTCGTCCAGGCCGGTGGTGTCTTCACCGTTGATCAACACCTTGCCGGAGGTGGGCGGGATCAGGCGATTGATCATCTTCAGCGTGGTGCTTTTGCCACAGCCCGACGGCCCGAGGAATACGCAGATCTCGCCTTCGTTGACGGTCAGGTTCACCGAGTCCACGGCTTTCACATCCTTGCCGTTGCTCTTGAAGGTTTTGCTGAGGTTTTGAAGTTCGATCATTTCAGTAATCCTTTTGGGGTCAGCGAGCGTTGCAGCCATTGCAGAAGCAGGTCGGCGAAGATGGCCAGGAGACTGACCAGCACGGCGCCGACGATCAGCATCGACATGTCGCTGCGGCTGATGGAAGCGAGGATGAGCACGCCCAGGCCACCGGCGCCGATGGTGGCGGCGATGGTCATGACGCCGATGTTCATGACCACGGCGGTGCGCACGCCGGCCAGGATCACCGGCACGGCGATGGGCAGTTCGACCATGCGCAGGCGCTGGCCGAAGGTCATGCCGATGCCACGGGCGGCCTCACGGATGCCCGGTTCGACGCCGGTCAAGGCCAGGTAGGTGTTGCGCATGATCGGCAACAGCGAATAGAGAAACACTGCGGTGATCGCTGGCATTGGGCCCAGGCCTTGGCCGAACTTGGAGTAGAACGGCAACAGCAGGCCGAACAGCGCAATCGACGGAATCGTCAGCAGCACCGTGGCGCTGGCCTGCAATGGGCCGGCGAGCGTCGGGAAGCGGGTCATGAAGATGCCCAGCGGCACACCGACGACAATGGCCAGGGTCACGGCGATGCCCACCAGGGTGATGTGCTGCCAGGTCAGGTGCAGTACCAGCGGCCAGTCCAGATGGGAAAAGGCGTCAAGAAAATCCATGGCTTTTCCTCCAGGTCATTGGGTTGAGAGCAGCGAATGCTGGCGCAGGAAATCAGCGGCAACGGTGGAAGGGCTTTCATGGTTGACGTCCACGCGGGCGTTGAGCTGGCGCATGGTCGCGTCGTCGAACAGCTCGGCCAGGGGCTTGAGCTGCGCGGCCAGTTGCGGGTGCGCGTCGAGGTATGCCTGGCGCACCACTGGTGCGGCGGTGTAGTCGGGGAAGTAATGCTTGTCGTCTTCCAGCAACTTCAGCTTGAACGCGTTCAACCGGCCGTCGGTGGTGTACACCAGACCGGCGAACACCTGGCCGTTGCGCAGGGCGGTGTAGACCAGCCCCGCGTCCATCTGCCGGATGTTCTTGCGGGTCAGGTTCATGCCGTACTGCTCGACCATGCCCGCCAGGCCGTCGGAGCGGTTGGCGAACTCGGTGTCCAGGGCCACCAGATGATTGTCATCGGCTTCGGCCTGCAGCACCGTGTTCAACTGGCTGATGCTGTTGATCTGCGGGTACTGGCGGGCGATTTTTTCCGGCAGGGCCAGGGCGTAGGTGTTGCTGAATTTCGACGGTGTCAGCCAGACCAGGCCTTTTTTCGCGTCGAGGTCTTTCACCCGGGCGTAGGACTGGGCGCTGTCGAGTTTTTCCGTGACGTGGTTGTAGGCCACCAGCGACACGCCGGTGTATTCCCAGAGCATGTCCAGTTGCCCGGTTTCATGGGCGCTGCGGGCCAGGTTGCTGCCCAGGCCGCCGGTGATCTGCGCGTCGTAGCCCTTGCTGCGCAGGTATTGCGCGGTGATTTCCGCCAGCAGCGTCTGTTCGGTGAACACTCGGGCGCCAAGGCGGATCAACGGTTTTTCAGCGGCTTGGGCGAATCCTGCGAACAGCAGGACGCAGCCCAGTATCAAGCTCAACTTCTTCATAAACGATTTCCTTTATCCAGCCGACTTATGACGGTCGCAGACCGCGTTCCAGCCAGAGGCGGCTGGCCATTGTCACCAGGCCGTCGAGCAGCAGCGCCAGCAGGGCGGTGCAGGCCGCGCCGAGCAACAGCTGCGGCTGGTTGTTCAAGGCGATGCCGGGGAAGATCAGGCTGCCGAGACTGTTGGCGCCGATCAGGAACGCCAGGGGCGCGGTGCCGACGTTGATCGCCAGTGCTACGCGCACGCCACCGACGATGATCGGCACGGCGTTGGGCAACTCGACTTTCCACAGCACCTGGCGCGGGGTCATGCCGATGCCGACGGCGGCTTCCTTGAGGGAGCCCTGGACGTTTTTCAGGCCTTCATAGGTATTGCGCACGATGGGCAACAGTGAGGCGAGGAACAGAGCGAAGATGGCAGGACCGCTACCGATGCCCAGGATGCCCAGGGCGATGGCCAGCACGGCCAGGGGCGGCACGGTGTTGCCGATGTTGAACACTTGCATGAA
The DNA here is from genome assembly GCF_019956035.1 of Pseudomonas sp. A-RE-22. Lineage (NCBI taxonomy): Bacteria > Pseudomonadati > Pseudomonadota > Gammaproteobacteria > Pseudomonadales > Pseudomonadaceae > Pseudomonas > Pseudomonas sp. A-RE-22. Next base: position 33,698 of record NZ_JAHBCZ010000049.1, on the reverse strand, counting down.
GCGTTCGGCGCGCCCGACCATGCCGGGGCGGCTGAGGGCGATGCCGGCGGGAATGCCCACGAGCAGGGCCGCCAGCATGGAGGCCAGTACCAGCAGCAGGTGCGCTTGCAGGTAGAACAGCAGATCGTCGTGGTAGCGTTGGATCGTATCGATGCCGATCCAGTGGACCAACAGGGCCAGGAGCGCGACGACGACCGCCCCCCCGATAAGCCCTTTGCCATAGCGGATAGCCACAGGCGGACTCCTTTGTCTTTCAGTCGGCGCACGCTTTCCCGGGCGGCAAACCATCACTGGTTGCCGGGAAAACGTTCGCGAGAAGCAGCTCTTTTCCATGCCGGTAAAACGGCAGGTAAATCGAGCCATGAGCGCAGCCTCGTCAGGCTAACTTGCTGATTTTTCAGACCCTGACGAATAGCCGTAACAGGGTGGTGGACGCCTCCACGCTGCTAAAGGTTCCCATGCCGGGGAAGATCTGGCCACCCTGGATGTGCTCAACGGTTCGGTTCCTGGCACAAGTTGAGCTATAATCGCCGCCCTTTTTTGAATCACCTGCCAGGCGATTTCCCATGACCAACCAGGCCGCCGAAGTCGCGAAACGCCGCACTTTCGCCATTATTTCCCACCCCGATGCCGGTAAGACCACCATCACCGAGAAGCTCTTGCTGATGGGCAAGGCGATTGCGGTCGCCGGCACGGTGAAATCTCGCAAATCCGACCGCCATGCCACCTCCGACTGGATGGAAATGGAAAAGCAACGGGGTATTTCCATTACCACGTCGGTCATGCAGTTCCCGTATCGCGATCACATGATCAACCTGCTCGACACCCCGGGCCACGAAGACTTCTCCGAAGACACCTACCGCACCCTGACGGCAGTGGACTCGGCGCTGATGGTCCTCGACGGCGGTAAAGGCGTCGAGCCACGGACCATCGCGCTGATGGACGTCTGCCGTCTGCGGGACACGCCGATTGTCAGCTTCATCAACAAACTCGACCGCGACATCCGCGACCCGATCGAACTGCTCGACGAGATCGAAGCAGTCCTGAAGATCAAGGCCGCGCCGATCACCTGGCCGATCGGTTGCTACCGCGACTTCAAGGGCGTGTACCACCTGGCCGACGACTACATCATCGTCTACACCGCCGGTCACGGGCACGAGCGCACCGACGTCAAGATCATCGAGAAGCTCGACTCCGACGAGGCGCGCGCGCACCTGGGCGACGAGTACGATCGTTTCGTCGAGCAACTGGAACTGGTGCAGGGCGCCTGCCATGAGTTCAATCAGCAGGAGTTCCTCGACGGTCAACTGACCCCGGTGTTCTTCGGTACCGCCCTGGGCAACTTCGGTGTGGACCATGTGCTCGACGCCGTGGTCGATTGGGCCCCGCGCCCGCTGGCCCGTGTCGCCAACGAGCGCACCGTGGAGCCGGTGGAAGAGAAGTTCTCCGGCTTCGTGTTCAAGATCCAGGCGAACATGGACCCCAAGCACCGCGACCGTATCGCCTTCATGCGCATCTGCTCCGGCAAATACGAAAAGGGCATGAAGATGCGCCACGTGCGCACCGGCAAGGACGTGCGCATCGGCGACGCCTTGACGTTCTTCTCCTCGGAACGCGAGCAACTGGAAGAGGCCTTCGCCGGTGACATCATCGGCCTGCACAACCACGGCACCATCCAGATCGGCGACACCTTCACCGAAGGCGAAACCCTGGGCTTCACCGGCATCCCGCACTTCGCCCCGGAACTGTTCCGCCGCGTACGCCTGAAGGATCCGCTCAAGTCCAAGCAACTGCGCCAGGGTCTCCAGCAACTGGCCGAAGAGGGCGCCACCCAGGTGTTCTTCCCGACCCGCAGCAATGACATCATCCTCGGTGCCGTCGGTGTGCTGCAGTTCGACGTCGTCGCCAGCCGCTTGAAAGAGGAATACAAGGTCGAGTGCTCCTACGAGCCGATCACCGTGTACTCCGCTCGTTGGATCGAATGCGGCGACAAAAAGAAACTCGAGGAATTCTCCAACAAGGCCGTGGAAAACCTCGCGCTGGACGGCGGCGGTCACCTGACCTACCTGGCCCCGACCCGAGTCAACCTGGCACTGATGGATGAGCGCTGGCCGGACGTGAAATTCCGCGCGACGCGTGAGCATCACTAAGCGCTGAGTGTTGAAACCGAAACCCCGTTGCGAAAGCTGCGGGGTTTTTTATGGCTTGTCCCGTGTCCTGAACATGAATAATTCACTGTGGGAGCGAGCTTGCTCGCGATAGCGGTGGGTCAGCTTGCCCGGATGTTGGATGTACCGCCGCCATCGCGGGCAAGCCTTGCTCCCACACTGGATCTTCAGTGGACAAGAAACTTGTGTTCGGCACAGTTTCCTCTGTGGGAGCAAAGCTTGCTCGCGATAGCGGTGGGTCAGCTTGCATTGATGTTGGATGTACCGGCCTCTTCGCGGGCAAGCCCGCTCCCACACTGGATCTTCAGTGGACAAGAAACTTGTGTTCGGCACAGTTCCCTCTGTGGGAGCGAGCTTGCTCGCGATAGCGGTGGGTCAGCTTGCCCGGATGTTGGATGTACCGCCGCCATCGCGGGCAAGCCTTGCTCCCACACTGGATCTTCAGTGGACAAGAAACTTGTGCTCGGCACAGTTCCCTCTGTGGGAGCAAAGCTTGCTCGCGATAGCGGTGGGTCAGCTTGCCTGGATGTTGGATGTGCCGGCCTCTTCGCGGGCAAGCCTTGCTCCCACACTGGATCTTCAGTGGACAAGAAACTTGTGTTTGGCACAGTTTCCTCTGTGGGAGCAAAGCTTGCTCGCGATGGCGGTGGGTCGGCTTGCCTGGATATTGGATGTACCGGCCTCTTCGCGGGCAAGCCCGCTCCCACACTGGATCTTCAGTGGGCAAGAAATTTATGTTTGGCACAGTTTCCTCTGTGGGAGCAAAGCTTGCTCGCGATAGCGGTGGGTCGGCTTGCCTGGATATTGGATGTGCCGGCCTCTTCGCGGGCAAGCCTTGCTCCCACACTGGATCTTCAGTGGACAAGAAACTTGTGTTCGGCACAGATCCCTCTGTGGGAGCGAGCTTGCTCGCGATAGCGGTGGGTCAGCTTGCCTGGATGTTGGATGTGCCGGCCTCTTCGCGGGCAAGCCTTGCTCCCACACTGGATCTTCAGTGGGCAAGAAACTTGTGCTCGGCACAGATCCCTCTGTGGGAGCGAGCTTGCTCGCGATAGCGGTGGGTCAGCTTGCCTGGATGTTGGATGTACCGGCCTCTTCGCGGGCAAGCCCGCTCCCACACTGGATCTTCAGTGGGCAAGAAATTTATGTTTGGCACAGTTCCCTCTGTGGGAGCAAAGCTTGCTCGCGATAGCGGTGGGTCAGCTTGCCTGGATGTTGGATGTGCCGGCCTCTTCGCGGGCAAGCCTTGCTCCCACACTGGATCTTCAGTGGGCAAGAAATTTATGTTTGGCACAGTTTCCTCTGTGGGAGCAAAGCTTGCTCGCGATAGCGGTGGGTCAGCTTGCCCGGATGTTGGATGTACCGCCGCCATCGCGGGCAAGCCTTGCTCCCACATAGGTTCCTGGCGTTAGTAGGTTTGGAGATAACGCTTATTCGAAACCAATCTGTCGGGCTATGGCATTTCTGTCTGTTCTGGAGCGTCCTATCTGGTGAACCGGCCTGTTCAGAACTAGATTTTCTTGAGCGCCGTCAGGTCCCGGCTTTAATCCGGAAAAGAAGGAATTGGCTATGAACAAGCTGCTACGCATGATGTTTTTGCTGAAGGTCTTGGTGATGCTGTCCCTGGGCTCCACCGCCGCTTGGGCGGAATGCGATGAGCACGAGCAGCACGCATCGAGTGGCTCGGTGGCGCAGGGTGAGTTGATGTTTGCTGCGTCCGATTCGGATGCCGGTGATCCGGATAATGGCGAGGACGATGATGGCGCGCCAATCGATACGCCGGACGGTGATGAAGATGAAGAGGATGATAGCCAGACGTAGGTCTCTAACCTAAAGAAAACCCCTCCAGCCCAACTGATACTCAGTCGGGACTGGAGGGGTTTTTCATGCCTGATGTATTACCCAGTGCATGGGTTGAACCTGTGGATGATCAGGCCTTGCTCATGCCGCGCCATCGAGGAACTGCTCGGCGTAGTGACACGCCACCAGGCGGTTATCGAGCGGCCGCAACGCCGGTTCTTCGGTCTTGCAGCGCTCGGTGGCGTACGGGCAGCGCTTGTGGAAGGCGCAGCCGGACGGTGGGTTGAGCGGGTTGGGCAGTTCGCCGACGATCTTGATCTTCGGCTTGTTCGGGTCCGGGTGGATGGTCGGGGTGGCCGACAGCAGCGCCTGGGTGTACGGGTGCAGCGGGCGGCTGTAGATGGACTCGTTGGGGCCCATTTCCACCGGGCGACCGAGGTACATCACCATCACGTCGTCAGCCACGTGCTGCACCACCGCCAGGTTGTGGGAAATGAACACGTAGGCGGTGTTGAATTCCTGCTGCAGGTCCATGAACAGGTTCAGCACCTGGGCCTGGATCGACACGTCCAGCGCCGACGTCGGTTCGTCCGCCACCAGCACCTTGGGTTGCAGCATCATGGCGCGGGCCAGGGCGATGCGCTGGCGCTGGCCACCGGAGAACATGTGCGGGTAGCGCTGGTAATGCTCGGGGCGCAGGCCCACCTGCTTCATCATCGCCTGGACTTTTTCCCGCCGCTCGGTGGCCGACAGGCTGGTGTTGATCAGCAACGGCTCGGCCAGCTGATCACCGATTTTCTGCCGTGGGTTGAGGGACGCGTACGGGCTCTGGAAGACCATCTGCACGTCTTTGCGCAATTGCTTGCGTTCGGCCTTGTTGGCGCCGGTCACTTCCTGGCCGGCGATTTTCAGGGAGCCGGAGGATGGCTCTTCGATCAGCGTCAGGGCCCGGGCGAGGGTGGATTTGCCGCAACCGGATTCGCCCACCACGGCCAGGGTCTTGCCGGCTTCCAGTTCGAACGACACGCCGTTGAGGGCGCGCACGGTCGCATGGCCCTTGAACATGCCGCGGGACACTTCGTAATGACGGGTCAGGTCACGGGCGGTAAGTACGACGGCCATCACGCCACCTCCTGGTTCAACGGGTAGAAGCAGCGGGCGAGGCTGTTGGATTTCGGGTCAAGGGCCGGGCGTTGTTGACGGCAGTTGTCCTGCACGTACGGGCAGCGCGGCGACAGCAGGCAACCTTGTGGGCGGTCGTAGCGACCGGGCACGATGCCGGGCAAGGTCGCCAGGCGCTCGGCGCCCATGCTGTGCTCCGGAATCGCCGCCAGCAGCGCTTCGCTGTACGGGTGGGCGGGGATGTCGAACAGCTGCGGCACCTTGCCCACTTCCACCGCCTGACCGGCGTACATCACACACACGCGCTGGGCGGTTTCAGCCACCACGGCGAGGTCGTGGGTGATCAGCACCAGGCCCATGTTCTGCTCTTTTTGCAGGGCCAGCAGCAGGTCCATGATCTGCGCCTGGATGGTCACGTCCAGGGCGGTGGTCGGTTCGTCGGCGATCAGCAGCTTCGGCTCGCCGGCAATCGCCATGGCAATCGCCACGCGCTGGCTCATGCCACCGGACAGTTGATGCGGGTAGGCATCCATGCGGCTGGCGGCGCCGGGGATCTCGACTTTTTCCAGCAGTTCGATGGCGCGCTTGCGGGCGGCCTTGCCGGACATCTTCAGGTGCAGGCGCAGCACTTCTTCGATCTGGAAACCCACGGTGTAGCTGGGGTTGAGCGCGGTCATCGGATCCTGGAAGACCATCGCCAGGTCCTTGCCGACGATCTGCCGGCGTTGGCGGTTGCTCAGCTTGAGCATGTTCTTGCCGTCGAAGTTCAGCGCATCGGCGGTGACGATGCCGGGGTGCTCGATCAGCCCCATCAGCGCCATCATGGTCACGGATTTACCCGAGCCCGATTCGCCGACGATGGCCAGGACTTCGCCTTTTTCCACAGTCAGGTCCAGGCCGTCGACCACCGGCACAGCGGTGGCGTCGCCGAAGCGGACGTTGAGATTCTTGATTTCTAGCAGTGACATGGGAATCTCCTCAGGCGGCATTCTTGAGTTTCGGGTCCAGCGCATCGCGCAGCCCGTCGCCCATCAGGTTGATTGCCAGCACGCTGAGCAAAATGGTCAAGCCAGGCAGGCTCACGACCCACCAGGCGCGTTCGATGTAGTCGCGGGCCGAGGCCAGCATGGTGCCCCACTCCGGGGTGGGCGGCTGCACGCCGAGGCCGAGGAAGCCCAGGGCGGCGGCGTCGAGGATCGCCGAGGAAAAGCTCAGCGTCGCCTGGACGATCAGCGGTGCCATGCAGTTGGGCAGCACAGTGATGAACATCAGGCGCGGCAGGCCGGCACCGGCCAGGCGGGCGGCGGTCACGTAGTCGCGGTTCAGTTCGCCCATCACGGCGGCACGGGTCAGGCGCACGTAGGACGGCAGCGAGACGATGGCGATGGCGATCACGGTGTTGATCAGGCCTGGGCCGAGGATGGCGACGATCGCCACGGCCAACAGCAGCGAAGGCAGGGCCAGCATGATGTCCATCAAACGCATGATGGTCGGGCCGAGCAGGCGCGGGAAGAACCCGGCGAACAGCCCCAGCAGGATGCCCGGGATCAGCGACATCACCACCGACGACAAGCCGATCAGCAGCGACAGGCGCGAACCCTGGATCAGGCGCGAGAGCAAGTCGCGGCCCAGTTCGTCGGTGCCCAGCAGGAACTGGATCTGCCCGCCTTCAAGCCAGGCCGGCGGCGTCAGCAGGAAGTCGCGGTACTGCTCGCTCGGGTCGTGAGGTGCGACCCAGGGGGCGAAGATCGCGCAGAACACCACCAGGATCATGAACAGCAGCCCGGCCACGGCGCCCTTGTTGCGGGAAAACGCGTGCCAGAATTCTTTGTACGGGGACGGGTACAGCAGGCTTTGATCGACTGCTACCGCGGTAGTTGGAGTACTCATGGTTTTGATCTCAGCGCTGGTGACGGATGCGTGGGTTGGCAAAGCCGTAGAGGATGTCCACGACGAAGTTGACCAGAATCACCAGGCAGGCGATTAACAGGATGCCGTTCTGCACCACGGGATAGTCCCGGGCGCCGATGGCTTCGATCAGCCACTTGCCGATGCCCGGCCAGGAGAAGATCGTTTCGGTCAGGACCGCACCGGCCAGCAGCGTGCCGACTTGCAGGCCGACCACGGTCAGTACCGGGATCAGCGCGTTGCGCAGGCCATGCACGAACACCACGCGCGAAGGCGACAGGCCTTTGGCGCGGGCGGTGCGGATGTAGTCCTCGCGCAGCACTTCGAGCATCGAAGAACGGGTCATGCGGGCGATCACCGCCAGCGGAATGGTGCCCAGTACGATGGCCGGCAGGATCAGGTGGTGCAGGGCATCGAGGAACGCGCCCGGCTCGTCGGCCAGCAGCGTGTCGATCAGCATGAAGCCGGTTTTCGGTTCGATGTCGTAGAGCAGGTCGATCCGCCCCGACACCGGCGTCCAGCCCAGGGACACCGAGAAGAACATGATCAGGATCAGGCCCCACCAGAAGATCGGCATCGAATACCCCGCCAGGGAGATGCCCATCACCCCATGGTCGAACAGGGATCCTCGCTTGAGTGCCGCGATCACCCCGGCCAGCAGGCCCAGGATACCGGCGAACAACAGGGCGGCCATGGACAGTTCCAGGGTCGCGGGAAACAGTGAGCTGAACTCGGTCCATACGCTTTCACGGGTACGCAGCGATTCGCCGAGGTCGCCGTGGGCCAGTTTGCCGATGTAGTCCAGGTACTGGGCATACAGCGGTTTGTTGAGGCCAAGGCGTTCCATTGCCTGTGCATGCATTTCGGGATCGACCCGACGTTCGCCCATCATCACTTCCACGGGGTCGCCGGGGATCATGCGAATCAACGCGAAGGTCAGCAAGGTGATGCCGAAGAACGTGGGGATCAATAATCCCAGTCGGCGGGCAATAAAACTAAACATCTTCAGGTGTACCTCATCAGCCGGTTAGGCGTGCCCGGCGCCGCTTTGGATCAAGCGTCGCCAGGCGTTTTCTTATCTACTTCACCTGGGTGGTGGCGAAGTTGTTGGTGGTGAGCGGGCTAATCACGTAGCCCTCTACGTTGTTGCGCATTGCGGTGAACATGCGGGTGTGGGCCATGCTGATCCACGGTTGGTCCTGGTTGAAAATCACCTGGGCCTGTTCATAGAGCTTGGCGCGTTCCTCGGGGTTCACTGTGGCGCGAGCCTGGTCGATCAGCGCCTGGAATTTCTCGCTGCACCAGCGCGCGTAGTTTTCGCCGTTCTTGGCCGCCTCGCAACTGAGCATAGGCGTCAGGAAGTTATCCGGGTCGCCGTTGTCGCCCGCCCATCCGGCAGAGACCATGTCGTGCTCGCCGTTTTTCGCGCGCTTGAGCATTTCGCCCCATTCCATCACGCGGATGTCGACCTTGATCCCGACCTTCGCCAGGTCCGCCTGCATCATCTGCGCGCCGAGCATCGGGTTGGGGTTGGTCGGGCCGCCGCCGTTGCGGGTGAACAGGGTGAACACGGTGCCTTCCGGCACGCCGGCTTCCTTGAGCAGCTGGCGGGCCTTGTCCAGGTCGCGGGTCGGGTTCTTCAGGTCGTGGTTGAAACCCAGCAGCGTCGGTGGGTACGGGTTGACCGCCACGGTGGCGTTGCCCTTGCCGAACAGCGCGTTGACGTAGGCTTCCTTGTCGAAGGCCAGGTCGATGGCTTTGCGCACCCGCACGTCGCTCATGTATTTGTGGCTGGTGTTCAGGGCGGTGTAGGAAACAGTCATCGCATCCAGCTCGGTGACCTTCAGGTTCGGGTCTTTCTTGATGCTGGGGATGTCATCGGGTTTGGGGTACAGCGCGATCTGGCACTCGTTGGTCTTGAGCTTCTGCATGCGCACGTTGTTGTCGGTGGCGATGGCCAGTACCAGCGCATCGGCCGGTGGCTTGCCACGGAAGTAGTCCGGGTTGGCCTTGAAGCGAACCTGGGCGTCCTTGTTGTAGCGCTGGAAGACGAACGGCCCGGTGCCGACTGGCTTGCTGTTGAGGTCACCAGCCTTGCCTGCCTTGAGCAACTGGTCGGCGTATTCGGCCGGGTAGATCGAAGAGAAGGCCATGGCGATGTCGGCCAAAAATGGCGCTTCGCGGCGGGTCAGGCTGAACTTGACTGTGTGCTCGTCGACTTTCTCGACGCTCTTGAGCAGTTCCTTGAAACCCATGCTTTCAAAGTACGGGAAGCCCACGCTCGACAGTTTGTGCCACGGGTGATTCGGGTCCAGCTGGCGCTGGAAACTCCAGACCACGTCGTCGGCGTTCATGTCGCGGGTCGGCTTGAAGTATTCGGTGGTGTGGAACTTGACGCCCTTGCGCAGGTGGAAGGTGTACGTCAGGCCATCGTCACTGATGTCCCAGGATTCGGCCAGGGCCGGAATCACTTCGGTGGTGCCGGGTTTGAAATCGGCCAGGCGATTGAAAATGGTTTCTGCCACGGCGTCGGCAGTGACTGCAGTCGTGTACTGGACCATGTCGAAGCCTTCCGGGCTGGCTTCTGTGCAAACCACCAGGGGTTTGGCCGTGGCGCCAACGGCGACACTCAGCAGCGCAGCGGCGATGGCGGCGCGTAGGGGGATCATGTTCATCGTCAATCCTCTGCAATCGGGTAAATGGCAAAAGACCGGACGGGCGACCTTGTGAGTCGACCGCCCGGTGGCAGTTTAGAGAATGTTGAACGGAATGGTGGTGACCAGGCGGAACTCGTTGATGTTGCCATCCGCCTGGTGTTCGCTGGCGCGGTGAGTGGTGTAGGTCGCACGAATGGCGGTGGCCTTGAGTGGGCCGCTCTGTACGGCATAGGACGCACCGACGCCGTATTCGTAGTGGCTTTCACCGTCCATCAGGCTCAGGTCGCCGCGCTGCTTACCTGGATCGGTGTAGGCCGTGCCACGGTAATGCGTGCCGTCGATGCCCCAACCACGTGCCTGATAGATGTTGAACTTCAGGCCAGGCACGCCGTACTCGGCCATGTTGAGGCCGTAGGCGATCTGGAAGGATTTTTCGTTCGGGCTGTTGAAGTCCGACAGCAAGGAGTTGGCCAGGTAGATGCCGTTGGTTTCATGCAGGTAGTCGAAGTACTCGTCGCCGTTCACTTCCTGGTAGGAGAACGTCAGGCTGTGAGCCTGGTGAGTAAGGCCGAGCGACAGGGAGTAGGTATCGTTGTCGATATTCCCCATCAGCTTTTTGCCTTCATCGACGGTTTTGTAATAGTTCAGGCCGGTGGTCAGGCTCAGCACTTGGCTGTCCCCGAGCTCGTGGGTAGCACCGAAGTAGTATTGGTTCCAGAAGTCTTCGACTTTGGCACCATACAGGCTGGTTTTCAGGCTTTTGAACGGTTGGTAGTTCACGCCGGCGGTGTAGACCTTGTCGGTTTCCACGCCGGTAGCGGAATATTCACTGCGGAATTTCGACAGGCTCTGCTCGGTCCGTGGCGAAACGCGGTCGAAACCGGCCAGGTCGAACGACAGGTTGTTGAATTCTTCACTGTGCAGGCTGATACCTTCGAAGCTCGAAGGCAGTGCGCGGTTACCGATGACATCAACGATTGGCGTACTGAAGTTCTGGCGACCCGCGGTCAGCGTTGTATTCGATGCACGGAACTTGACGTTGGCCAGGCCCAGCTTGCTCCACTGGTCCACGGCATCACCGTTGTTGTCCGCCAGGGTGCGGTTGGAACCACCGGCGATGTGTTTGCGATCCTGGTCCAGAACGATAGCGTTATAGGCGGCCACTTCAGTGCTGACGCCGACGGTGCCTTGGGTAAAGCCCGAGGTGTAGTTGACGATAGTGCCTTGAACCCAGTTGATGCGACGAGCAATGGGAGTAGCCGGTACGGAAGGGTCATTTTTTACACTGTTTGGCTTGTAGCTGAATCGGTCATCACGACGTTTCAACTCGTTGGCGTACCAGTTACGAGTCGTGCCCCCCAGACTTTGTCCGTCGATGAAACCTTTTGCTTCGCTCTGGGCGCTGCTGTCGGCCAGCGCGGTAGGGACGAATGCCTGACTGACAGATTCAGCATACGCCGTGGCGGTGATGCTGCTGATGGCCAGGGCCAGTATCGCGGTGCTGCTCAGTTTCATGGGTAACGCTCCTTTTCTTTCTTTTGATGCCGGTCTTTTTAGGTGATACGGCTATTGGTTTTTGCAACTCATTCACAGCTAGCAAACGTTTGCATGGCGCCTGATCGACGAATTCAGGCAAGACGTCTGCGTGAGGGCTTCCAAGGGAAGCCCTCGCTGTGCGGCTAAGCGGTTATGGGTTCAGGCTGACGCCCGAGAACACGTTGCGACCGAAGGGGCTGACTTTGAACCCTTCGACTTTGGCACTCAGCGGCTGGTTGACCGTCGAGTGGGCAACAGGGGTGATCGGCACTTGCTGCTTGAGCAACTGCTGGGCCTGTTTGTAGAGCACGGTGCGCTGGTCGCGGTCGGTGACGACCTTGGCCTGCTTGATCAGCTTGTCGTAGTCCGGGTCACACCACATGGAGTAGTTGTTGCCGCCAATGGCGTCGCAGCTGTACAGCGTGCCCAGCCAGTTGTCCGGGTCCCCGTTGTCGCCGGTCCAGCCGATCAGGCTGATGTCGTGCTCGCCGTTCTTGGTGCGCTTGATGTACTCGCCCCATTCGTAGCTGACGATCTTCACCTTCAGGCCGATCTTCGCCCAGTCGGCCTGGAGCATCTCGGCCATCAGCTTGGCGTTGGGGTTGTACGGGCGTTGCACGGGCATGGCCCAGAGGGTGATTTCGGTGCCTTCCTTGACGCCGGCGGCCTTGAGCAATTCCTTGGCTTTTTCCGGGTTGTAGGGAGCGTCCTTGATGGTGTCGTCGTAGGACCACTGCGTTGGCGGCATGGCGTTCTGCGCCAGTTGCCCCGCGCCCTGGTACACGGCATTGAGAATGCCTTGCTTGTTCACCGCCATGTCCAATGCCTGGCGCACTTCGACCTGGTCGAACGGCTTGTGGCGGGTGTTATAGGCGATGTAGCCCAGGTTGAAACCAGGCTTCTCGATCAACTGCAGCTTGGGGTCGTTCTTCAAGGCTGGCACATCGGCCGGACGCGGATGCAGGGTGACCTGGCATTCGTTGGCCTTGAGCTTCTGCACCCGCACCGAGGCGTCGGTGTTGATGGAGAAGATCAGGTTGTTCAGCTTGACCCGTTCCGGCGCCCAGTACTGCTGGTTGGCGACGTAGCGGATGTTGGAGTCTTTCTGGTAGCTCTTGAACTCGAACGGCCCGGTGCCGATCGGCTTCTGGTTGATGTCGCTCGGTTTGCCGCTCTTGAGCAACTGGTCGGCGTATTCGGCCGACAGGATCGCGGCGAAGCTCATGGCGATGTTCTGGATGAACGCGGCGTCCACGCTGTTGAGGGTCATGACCACGGTCAGTGGCCCGGTCGCTTCTACCTTGGCGATGTTCTTGTTCAGGCTCATGCCGTTGAAGTAGGGGAACTCGGTGGGGTAGGCCTTGCGGAACGGATGCTGCGGGTCGAGCATGCGGTTGAAGGTGAACAACACGTCGTCGGCGTTGAAATCTCGGGTTGGCGTGAAGTAGTCGGTGGTGTGAAATTTCACGCCTTCGCGCAGGTGGAAGGTGTACTTCAAGCCGTCTTCGGAAATATCCCAGCTGGTCGCCAGGCCCGGGACGACGTTGGTCGCGCCTTTTTCGAACTCGGCCAGGCGGTTGTACAGCGGCTCGGCGGCATCGTTGTCGGTGGCCGTGGTGTATTGCGCGGTGTCGAAACCGGCGGGGCTGCCTTCGGAACAGAACACCAGGCTGCCGGCGGCGGCCTGGGCTGCGGATGTCGCGGCCAACAGGCCGGTGCCCAGCAATGCGGATAAAACCAAGGTATGGCGCATGACGCTCCCTCTCTCGTTCGGGGTGTTTTAACAGTGAACCGGTGTCCTTCCGGGGACAGGTCCGGGGCACTGAGCTCATTCCAATGCGTAGCGATGCCGCAGGGCTGGCAAATCGTCCAAGTGCCGACGGTATGAGCCGTAGGCCGGGCGGTAAATGCGTAATACCTGAAAGACTTGTGGGAAAAGGCGATACGTCCTAAACCAACTGCTGTGGTACGCAGTGCTTTTGGATGTAGGCGTTTTCCTGGGTCTTAGTCTCGGCAGATAAAGCAACGGCGACGTTGAGAACGCCGCCGTTGCCTATCTTTATTTGCTGACGCTGACGCCGTAGAAGGAGTTCAAGCCAAATGGGCTGATCTTGAAATCCTGCACGTTGGCGCGCATGGGTTGATACACCGTCGAGTGAGCGATAGGTGTCATTGGCACGGCATCCTTGAGGACGTGTTGTGCCTGTTTGTACAGTTCGGTGCGTTTGGACTGGTCGGAGGTGCGCTTGGCTTGCTTGACCAGATCGTCGAATTTTTTGTCGCACCATTTGGAGAAGTTGTTGCCGGCCAGCGAGTCGCAGCCGAACAGCACGTTGAGCCAGTTGTCCGGGTCACCGTTGTCACCGCTCCAGCCGATGATCATCGCCTGGTTCTCGCCGCCTTTGGAGCGCTTGATGTACTCGCCCCATTCGTAGCTGACGATGTTGACGTTCAGGCCGATTTTCTTCCAATCGGACTGCAGCATCTCGGCCATCAACTTGGCGTTCGGGTTGTACGGACGCTGCACCGGCATCGCCCACAGGGTGATGTTGGTGCCTTCCTTGACGCCGGCTTCCTTGAGCAGCTCCTTGGCTTTCTCAGGATCGTACTTGGCGTCCTTGATGGTGGTGTCGTAGGACCACTGGGTCGGCGGCATGGCGTTGACCGCCAGTTGGCCGGCGCCCTGGTAGACCGAGTCGATGATCTGCGGCTTGTTGACCGCCATGTCCAGCGCCTGGCGGACCTTCAGGTTGGCCAGCACGTTCGGCTCGTTGCTGCCCTTGATCTTGTCCATCACGTTGTAGGCGATATAGCCCAGGTTGAAACCCGCCTGGTCAGGCATCTTCAACGCTTTGTCTTCCTTCAGGGCCTTGAGGTCGGCCGGGCGTGGGAAGAGGGTGATCTGGCATTCGTTTTTCTTGAGCTTCTGCATGCGCACCGACGGGTCGGTGGTGATGGCGAAGATCAGGTTGTCGATCTTCACGTCGTCAGGTTTCCAGTAGTCCTTGTTCCCGGTGTAGCGGATGTTGGAGTCTTTCTGGTAGCTCTTGAACACGAACGGGCCAGTGCCGACCGGCTTCTGGTTGATGTCCGGGGCCTTGCCTTCCTTGAGCAGTTGGGCGCCGTATTCGGCGGACTGGATCGAGGCGAAGCTCATGGCCATGTTCTGGATGAACGCGGCGTCTACATCCTTGAGGGTGAACTTGACGGTGTGGTCGTCGACTTTATCGATCTTGGTGATGTTGGTGTCCATCCCCATGTCGGTGAAGTATGGGAACTCGGTCGGGTAGGCCTTACGGAACGGGTCATCCTTGCTGATCATCCGATTGAAGGTGAACAGCACGTCGTCGGCGTTGAATTCGCGGGTCGGCTTGAAGTACGGGGTGGTATGGAACTTGACGCCTTCACGCAGGTGGAAGGTGTAGGTCAGGCCGTCTTCGGAAATATCCCATTTGGTCGCCAGGCCAGGAATCACGGCGGTGCCGCCACGTTCGAACTGGGTCAGGCGGTTGAACATGGTCTCTGCAGAGGCGTCGAAGTCGGTTCCGGTGGTGTACTGACCAGGGTCAAAACCGGCCGGGCTCCCTTCGGAGCAGAACACCAGGTTAGTCGCGGCTTGGGCGAAAGGTGCGCTGGCTAATAAGCTTGCGCCGACTAAAAACGGAATGACCGCTTGTTTAAGCATGTTGGCCTCATGATTTGTTGTCATTTTTGGATTTGAGGGCGACCTCGTGAGTCGTCCTGCGGATACTTATGCAGGCCCCATACCCAATGCAAGATCCAGAGCGGTCACAAGTCCGAAACAGTGGCACGAACGTACCTTAATGTCGCATCTGTGTAACTTCCGACGCATTTGATCGTTTGCGCGTGTTTTTTCGGGGCAAATCGCGCCCTTTCCCGGTGCGTTGCGCAGCCGCGACGCACTGGAAATGGGCAGGTGTTACCTCTTCAAACCCACGCCGTAGAAGGGTGTGAGGCCGAATGGGCTGAGTTTGAAATCCACCACTTGCCTGTTTATCGGCTGGAACACCGTGGAGTTGGCGATCGGGGTGATCGGCACCTGTTGCTTGAGGATTTTCTGCGCTTGCTGGTACAAATCGATCCGTTTCTGGCGGTCTGTCGAGACTTTGGCCTGCTGGATCAAGCGGTCATACGCCGGGTCGCACCACTTGGCGTAGTTGCTGCCCTTGACCGCCGCGCAGCTGTACAGCACCCCCAGCCAGTTGTCGGGGTCGCCGTTGTCGCCGGTCCAGCCGTAGATCATTGCATCATGTTCGCCATTTTTTGCACGCTTGATGTACTCGCCCCATTCATAGCTGACGATGTTGGCCTTGATCCCGATCTTGGCCCAATCCTGCTGGACCATCTGCGCAGACATTCGCGCATTGGGGTTGGAGGCACGCTGCACTGTCATCGCCCATAAATTGATGGTTGTACCGGGCGCAACTCCGGCCTCCTTGAGTAGCGCCTTGGCCTTGGTCACGTCATGAGGCGCGTCCTGGATGCTCGGGTCGAACGACCACTGGGCCGGCGGCAAGGCGTTCTGCGCCAGTTGCCCGGCGCTCTGGTACACGGCCTTGATGATCGCTGGCTTGTCGATGGCCATGTCCAGCGCCTGGCGGACCTTGAGCTGATCCAGCGGCGGGTGCGTGACGTTGTAGGCCAAAAAGCCCAGGTTGAAACCGGGCTGCTTGAGTACTTGCAGGTTGGGGTCTTGCTCGATCACCTCGATGTCGGCCGGGCGTGGGTATCCACTGACCTGGCATTCACCGCGCTTGAGTTTTTGCAGGCGCACGGCGGCGTCCGGGGTGATGGAGAAAATCAGGTTGTCGAGCTTCACGTCCTCGGGTTTCCAGTACGCGGTGTTGGCGGCGTAGCGGATCTGCGAGTCCTTCTGGTAGCGCTTGAACACGAACGGCCCGGTGCCGACGGGCTTCTGGTTGAGGTCGCCGGCCTTGCCTTGCTTCAACAACTGCGCCGCGTATTCGGCGGACTGCACGGAGGCAAAACTCATTGCCAGGTTTTGCACGAAGGCGGCATCGACGTTGTTCAGGTTGAAGCGCACGGTGTGTTCGTCGACTTTTTCAACGCTTTTGATCGTGGTGTTCAGGCCCATGTCGGTGAAGTACGGCGACTCGGTGGGGTAGGCCTGGCGAAATGGGTGTTGTGGGTCGAGCAGGCGTTGGAAGGTGAACAGCACGTCCTCGGCGTTGAACTCGCGGGTGGGGGTGAAATAGTCGGTGGTGTGGAATTTCACCCCGTCGCGCAGGTGGAAGGTGTAGGCCAGGCCATCGGGCGACACGTCCCAACTGGTGGCTAGTCCGGGTTCGACCTCGGTGCCGCCGCGCTTGAATTGGGTGAGGCGGTTGAACACGGTTTCGGCCGAGGCATCGAAGTCGGTGCCGCTGGTGTATTGGCTGGGGTCGAACCCGGCGGGGCTGGCTTCGGAGCAGTAGACCAGGGTGGTGGCGGCCTGGGCCATTGGGGCGCTGCTGATCAGGGCCAGGGTGAGCAGGAGGGGCTTGAAGGTGGTTCTGTCCATGAAATCCCTTGGGCGGTAACGGCTTTTTTTGAAGAGTAGCGGTTGAAGGGCGGGCGCGGGAAATATCCAAAAGTCAGGAGGACCCCTGGGTTTGGATATACCTCTTTTTTCGCAAGCATTTTATTGACGCCTGAATAATGGCTATCTAATATCGCGCCACTAATGTGATATCACCTCCTTTATTGGGGAAGGGTTCAAGCTTTACCCGCCCTGGAGTGAAGTCGTGCCTGGCTTACTGCCGACCGACTGCCGCATGGATGCCTTTTTAGCGACGGCCTCTTAAATTACGCTGCAACGAGACCTGATCATGGACGACCGCCAACTCGCCTTCCTGGCCCGCCAACCTTCTGCTGCCCTGAAAAACCGCGAGCGGTTTCTCGGCATGCCCAAGCGCGGCCTGGCGTTCCTGCTGGCCAACGTCATGTTCTGGCAGCCCATGTGGGCCCAGGCCGAAGGCATTGTGGTCAGCGCACCGGGCACCGGCCTGGACCGGGCGGGCAATGGCGTACCCATCGTCAACATCGCCCGACCTAACGGCAGCGGCCTGTCCCACAACCAATTCCAGGATTACAACGTCGGCAGCAACGGCGTGATCCTCAACAACGCCACCGCCCGCACCCAGTCCACGCAACTGGGCGGAATCATCCTCGGTAACCCGAACCTCCAGGGTTCAGCCGCCACCACCATCCTCAACGAAGTCAACGGCGGCAACCCCAGCCAGTTGCGCGGCTACACCGAAGTGGCGGGGCAGTCGGCCCACGTCATCGTCGCCAATCCCTACGGCATCACCTGTAATGGCTGTGGGTTTATCAATACCCCAAAGGCGACCCTGACCACGGGCAAGCCGATCATCGAAAACGGCCAGGTGGGCCGCTATCAGGTGGACCAGGGCAGCGTCGCGATTGAAGGCGCAGGCCTCAACGCGAACAACGTCGATCACTTCGAAATCATCACCCGCAGCGCCAAGATCAACGCCGAGATCCAGGCCAAGAACCTGACCATCGTGGCCGGGCGCAATGACGTCAACGCCAACACCCTCGACGCCGCCGCCCGTGCGGACGACGGTAGTGCGAAACCAGAACTGGCTATCGATTCCTCGGCCTTGGGCGGTATGTACGCAGGTGCCATCAAGTTGGTGGGCACCGAGGCCGGCGTTGGCGTGAAGCTGGACGGCAAGTTGATTGCCAGCGGGGGGGATATCCAGCTCGATGCCAGTGGTCATTTGAGCATGGTCGATACCTCGGCCACGGGCGCGGTCAATGTCAAAGCCGCGAGCCTCGATGCGCGGGGAGCGGTCTATGCCGGCACGACCCTGAACGCCCAGACCCAGGGCAATCTGACTAACCAACAAACCCTCGCGGCGCGGGATGGCATCACGCTGAACGCGGGTGGGCAACTGAGCAATAACGGGATTATTGAAGCGGGGGTCAATGCTGACACTACGCGCAATGCCACGGGCGATATGAGCCTCACGGCGCAGACGCTCAATAACAACGGCAAGAGCGTGATCGCGAGTCGGAATCTGACGGTCAACGTCGCACAGACTTTGAGCAACCAAGGCGGGACGCTCAACGGATCAGCCGCCGTAATCAACGTCGGAACGTTGGATAACCGCAATACCGGACGCGTTCTGAGCAACAACACCTTGAACCTCAACGCCGGTCAGGTCCTGAACAATAGCGGTGTCATCAGCAGCGGTAATATCGGTGGTAACGTCGGGCAGCTCATTAACAGGAACGGCGAACTCTCCGGCCAAACCAATACCGTACTGACGGTCACGTCGCTGGATAACGTCTCAGGCTTGATGACGGCTGGGCGTCTCCTGGATCTCACCGCGCTCGGCACGATCAATAACAGCAACGGCAAGATCGGCGCAAAACAGGCTCTGGCCGTTCGGGCGCAGCAGCTCGACAACAGTCAGCAGGGTCAGCTGACCAGTGAGGGAACGCTGACCACCCGTGTCGGCGCTCAGCTCAACAATCAGAAAGGCCTGATCCAGGCCAATGGTGCGATGGATGTGCAAGCCACTCGCTTGGATAACCGCACCGGCAAAATCTCCAGCCTCAATACCTTGGCCATCAACAGCGCCAGTGTCGATAACCGTGGAGGACTCATTCGCGCCGATCAGGCCGCGAAACTGTTGATCGATGAACTGGACAACCGAGCCAAGGGCCGTGTCGAAAGCAAGGCCGCGTTGGCGTTTGAAGGCAACTCGTTGGATAACAGTGATGGGGGGCTGCTCACTGCAACAGGGGTGATGAACCTGAAGGCCAAAGAAGTGGCCAACGATGCCGGGCGGATTTCCGGCAAGGGCGATATCGAAGCGACCGTCGACACCTTGAGCCAAAAGGGCGGCGAGCTGGTAGCCGAGGGTAATTTGCTCCTGACCGGTAAGCGTCTGGACAACCGCCAGGATGGCTTGGTTGGATCACTCAAGACGCTGACAATGAACGTCGATCAAATCGACAATCGCGGTGGCTCGCTGTCCAGCCAACTAGATCTGCACATCCAGGGCGCTCGCATGGACAACAGTGAGGGCGGCAAGGTGTTGTCCGATACCACGCTGGGCCTGAAGGTCGAGCAGGTCATCAACGCCACCAATGGTCTGATCTTCAGCAAAGGTGCAAGCACGCTCAGCGGCATCGGACTGAGCAACATTGATGGACGAATTGTCACCCAGGGCAGCGTGGCCCTGACCTTCGATGAGACCTTCGATAATCAGCGGGGTCTGGTCAGCAGCGAGGGTCAAACGACCTTGAACGTCGGTCGCCTCGACAACCGCCTGGGCAAGCTTTCGAGCCTTGAAGCGATGGCACTCACATCTGCCGGCGAGGCGCTCAACCAGGGCGGCCTGATCGCATCGCAAAAAGGCCTGGCGTTCAACAGTGCCAGCCTCGACAACAGTGACCAAGGCCTTATCAGCGCGAAAGCCAATTCAACACTGACCACCGGTGAATTGAAGAACCGTCAGGGCGGCAGTCTCGCCACCGACGGCACGTTGTTGCTAACGGCGGCGCATCTCGACAACTCCGGTGGGAAGATCGGTAGCCAACAACAGCTTCAAGTGTCCGTCACCTCGCTGGAGCAGGACGGCGGAGAGCTGTTCAGCAACAGCGACCTGACCCTGGACGTCAATCACGGTCTGCTGAACAACCAGCGCGGCAATCTGCATACACCGGGTCAATTGCTTCTGAAAAACCTCACTGAGGTGAACAACAGCGGCGGTGAAATTTCCGGCGCAAAAGCGTGGAGCATCAACGCGCAAAGCCTGAGCAACGATGGCGGCAAATTGCTGAGCAACGAAAAGCTGACCTTCGTCATCGACCAGGCGCTCAGCAACATAAAAGGACTGATAGCCTCCGCCGGCCTCGACAGCCGTAGTGCCAGTCTGAACAACGCCAATGGCGAAATCCGTAGTCGTGGGGATATCGATCTCACTATCGCAGGTTTTTTTGACAATCAGGCAGGGGTGGTCATCGCTGATGACGGTCTCACGATCAAAGCGGCTGAGTTGGATAACCGCCAAGAGGGCTTGGTAGGTGCGACAAAAGCACTGGCACTGACCGTCGATCGTCTAGATAACCGCACTGGCGAACTGTCGAGCAAGACGGACGTGACGCTGGCAGGTGCCTGGCTGGATAACAGCGACAGCGGCTACATCCTGGCAGGCGGAAACCTGGCGTTGACAGTGGGGCAGATCATCAACCGCAACAAGGGACTCGTGTCCGGCGACACGGGACTGACGCTGACGGGCGAAACGCTGGAAAACAGCGGTCGGCTGATCACCCAGCGTGACCTCGCGATCAATCTTTCCTCGGATCTGAATAACGATCAAGGCGGCCTCTTCAGCGAAGGCTTGCTAACAATTGACGCCCAAAGCCTTAGCAACAACGGCGGCACGGCCTCCAGCGCCAAGGCCTTGGCTATCGAAACCCGTGATGCAGTCAGTAACCGTGCCGGTCAACTGCTGACCGACACAACCCTCACGATCAACAGCAGTGCGCTGGACAACCAGCAGAAAGGCGTCCTGAGCAGCAAGGGCAAACTGAACATCACCACCAGAGCGCTGAACAATAGCCAGGGCAGTGTCTATTCCGGCGACCTGCTGGAAATAAGCGCCGGTCAGGTGACTAATGCCGCTGGTAGCTTAGGCGCGGCCAATTCGTTGGTGGCAACTATCCAAGGTCTGGATCAGCAGGGCGGCCAGTTGTTCAGTAAGGGCAACCTGAGCGTCGACTTGAACGGTGGCGGGCTAAATAACGAGGGCGGCTTCGTCGGTGCGCCGGGCCAGTTGTTGCTGAAAAATCTTGGCGAGGTAAACAACCGCGACGGTGAGATTTCCAGCGACCTGGCTTTTGATCTGGTCGCCAAATCTCTGGACAACAGCGGCGGACAGTTGCTCAGCAATCAAAAGATCACCCTGACCATCGACAACGCACTGACGTCGGTGAAAGGCAAGATCGCGGCTGCCGCGCTGCAAATCCGCGCAGCCAGCCTGGATAACAGCGGTGGCGGTGTATTGCTCAGTGACAGCGGTCTTGGCGTGACCGTTGATGGATTGCTAACTAACGACAAAGGCACGATCAAGGCTGAGCAACAACTGAATCTCGACAGCATCGGTATGAGCAACGTCGGCGGCACGCTGTTGGGCGGCTCGGGCATCGACATTGATCTGGGGCCGGCAACGGGAGATCTGGATAATCGCAATGGTTTGATCAACACCAAAGGTGTGTTGAGCATCGCTCACCTACGTGACCTCAATAACCAGATGGGCGAAATCTCCAGCGTTAACAGCTACAGCCTGACCGGTAATCGTCTGGATAACCGCGGTGGTAACCTGATCAGTAATGATCGATTGAGCCTCGCCGCCGTCGAAATGAAAAACCAGGGCGGCTTGGTGTCCGGCTGGAATGGGCTGACGGTCGGCGGCGGCTCGCTCGATAACAGTCAGGAAGGTACGGTTTCCAGTTTGCTCGGTAACCTGACCATTGACCTCAGCGGTGCGTTGATCAACCGCAGCAAAGGCGGTCTGGCCGGTAAGGGCGAGCTGAGCATCACGGCGGCCAGCCTCGACAACAGCAGCGGTATCGTGACCAGCGGCGGCAAGCAGACGCTGACTTTCTCCGGTGGAGCCCTTACCAACACCTTGGGCGGCCTGATCGAAAGCGGTGACTCCCTGAATATCCGTGCTGCCGGTTTGGATAATACATCTGGCCGTGTCACCGCCAGCAAAGCGTTGGCCTTCACGGGTTCTCAACTGAATAACACCAGCGGCAGCCTGGTGGGCGCAGACAGCGTCACCCTCGACTTGCTTGGTGCCCTGACGAACGTCAATGGCGCACTTGGCAGTACCGGCCCACTGGTCATCAAGCGCTCCAGTGGCGTCGATAACCAGGGCGGCCAGTTGATCAGTCAGTCCCTATTGAGCCTGCTGACTTCTGGCGACTTGAACAACAGCAAAAGCGGGACAATTTCGGCCATCGCCCAGTTGAATCTCACCGTTGGCGGCATTGCTCATAACGATGCCGATGGCCTGATTTCCAGTCGTGACGCTGACGTGACCCTTACCGCTGCCGGACTGAATAATGCCAAAGGCGCGGTGCAGAGTTACAGCGCCCTGAGCGTGAACGCGGGTAACGGCGCCATCGACAACCAGGGCGGCAAAATCATCGCCCAGGCCGGCGATTTGAACCTTACTGCCGCCAGCCTCGACAGTCGGAGCGGCGTGCTGTCCAGTTTGAAGGGGCTGTTACAAACTCGCCTGACCGGAGTGCTACGCAACGACCAGGGCGGCAAGCTCGAAGGCAGCCGCCTTGACCTGCGAGCGTTGGGCGGCATTTACAGTGATGTCGGCCGTATCGCGGCCAACACTGGCGACATCCTGCTCGATGCTGGCGCTAATGCATTGGACAATGGCGGCGGTGGAATCTACGCCAAGGGGCGGGTGAATGTCGCGGCCGGGTCGCTGAACAATAACGCCGGTCAAATCAGCGGCAGCAACATCGAACTTGGCGTCAATGGCAGCCTTACCAACAATGGCGGCCTGGTAGAAAGCGCCACCACCCTGGCAGTGCGAGCCTCCAATCTCGATAACCAGGGCGGGAAGTTGCGGGCGTTGGGTAACGGCGGCAAGACCGATTTTCAGATCGGTAGTTTGTTCGATAACCGTAACGGTCTGCTGGAATCCGCCAATACGGACCTTACCCTCGCAGCACCGGGCTTGCTCAACGCTGGAGGGACCGTCACACACGTTGGCCTGGGTGAGTTCGGCATTTCCACAGCCAACGTCATGAACGCCGGTGGTTCGTTATTGACCCGGGGTGGATTGACGCTGAACGCAAGCAGTTGGACCAACAGCAGCGTGATCCAGGCCGGACGCCTGACGGTCAATGTCAACAACTTCACCCAGACTGCCAGCGGACAATTGTTAGCCGCGAACCAGCTCGTGGGCAAAGGGGGAACCTGGATCAACGACGGGTTGATTGCCAGCGATGGTGGCCTGGGTATCCAGTTGACTGGCGGGTACAGCGGCAACGGTCGCGTGAGCAGCCTGGGTAATTTGACGTTTAAGGCAGCGCAGCTCGGTTTGACGAGTGTCTCGAGCATCGGCTCAGGTGGGCTCGGCACTATCAACGTAGACGGTTTGCTGAATAACGTCGGTGGTCGCCTGATGTCCAATGGTGACTTGATACTCAACGCCGGAGCAGTGAGCAACAGCGGTACGCTCGGCGCCGCCCAGGAACTCACGATCAAGACGGCCAGCCTGGTCAATAACACTGGGCTGATCTTCAGTCGTGGCAACATGAATCTCTTCGCCAACGACCTCACCAACCAGACGGGCGATATTTACAGCATTGGCACTCTGACGATCGCTGGAAGGGATGGTGGTCGTGCCAATAACGTCAACAACCTCGCCGCCTCTATCAATGTTGATGGTGATTTTTCGTTGTCGGCGAATAGTTTTAATAATCGTACGGAGGGGATTGTTGGCGAGGAGAAGTTTGTGTCGGGCGACATAACCTTTGACTGGCGAAATAATACTTTCTATGTGAAGGAAAGTTTTGACTCGCAATCCACTATTAGCGGTGCGCAAGCATCGATTTCTGTGGGTGGAAGCATGAATGCTGATGTGGGAGTATTCTCCAACATTGCTTCGACGATATCCGCTGGGAAAAATATAAAACTAGATGTGGACTCTTTCGATAATAAAGGGTTGCAGTCGGGGAGCTTTACGCGCTCGCGTACATATAAGTTGTCATACTTACCTTCCAGTTTGGTGGATGGTTACGATAATCAGCTTTATGACTATGCGCTGAGGAACTCGAAGTATGTTTATCGCTACGGGAAAAGCGTGCATGAGCCCGACAAAGGGGGGACTCATTGGGAATATATCGATTTAGATAAGCAACTGACTACAACGGTAAATACAAAATTTGGAGTTGGGCCTGAGGTTGCCGTGCCTGCATCCATATTGGCTGGCCAACTTAAAGACGACAGCAGGATCTTCACCAACGGCGGCGGCAGCGCTTCGTCCATCGTGCAGGCTGGACAGGCTGTAGAAATCAACGCTAAAACCACCATCAACAACGGTAACCTCAACCCCTACACCAACTTTGATGGCACGGCCAAGGCCTCGGCTGATACAGGCGTCAAGAGCGCCGTCAAACCGACCATAGTGTTCTTGAACCCGCAATTGCCACCGGACTTGGCCCAACAGCAAGTCAACCCGCTGGCGCTGCCAGGCTTCACCCTGCCGGTAGGAAATAACGGGTTGTTCCGCCTCAACGGGAAGGGCGCAAGCGAGCAGACGAATGTGCCAGGCGAAGACCGAACCATTGGCTCGGTTACCGGCGCGACCGCGGAGCGCTCTGTCGGATACCCTGCAAGACCCGCCACTGCGCTGCAGTTCGATCAGAACAATCCAGTTGCAATAAACAAGCGCGACCTGATCCTGGCCGCTCGTCCGTCGTTGAACCTTGACGACAAGGCAGCCCTGATCAATGTCAACGCAAGCGCTGGCGATGGCCCGGTGGGTGTGCTGTTGCCCAATCGTGACAAGGGCGCGTTCGACGTACCGCGCGTCCAGGGGCTACCCGACACCAGCGTGCGCTCCAACCCGCAAAAATACCTGATCGAAACCAACCCGGCGCTAACCGACCTCAAGCAGTTCATGAGTTCGGACTACCTGCTGGACAAACTGGGTTACGACCCGGACACCAGCGCCAAGCGTCTTGGCGATGGCCTGTTCGAACAGCGGTTGGTGCAACAAGCGGTAGTCGCCCGCACCGGCCAGCGCTGGATTGATGGCCAGACCTCTGACGAAGCGATGTTCAAATATCTGATGAACAACGCTGTGGCCAGCAAGGAGCAGCTCAACCTGTCCTTGGGTGTGACCTTGACCTCCCAGCAAGTGGCGGCCTTGACGCATGACATCGTCTGGCTCGAAGAGCATGAGGTGAATGGAGAGAAAGTGCTGGTGCCGGTGCTGTACATGGCCCAGGCCAACAATCGCCTGGCACCCAACGGTGCGTTGGTCCAGGGCGGTGATGTAACCCTGATTGCCGGTGCGGATCTAAACAACGCCGGCACGCTACGAGCTTCGAACAATCTATCGGCCGAAGCGGGCAACAACCTCACCAATAGCGGTTTGATCGAGGCCGGCGAGCGTCTGACGCTCAAGGCTGGTAACAACATCATCAACAGTGGCGGAGGTATTATTTCCGGCCGTGATGTCAGCTTGACCGCCACCAAGGGCGATGTGATCAATCAGCGGGACGTCTACGGTTTTGATACCAACTACGGCGGGACGCTGCTGCATCGGGATGTATTGAACAGCGCTGCACGGATTGAAGCGGCCAACGATCTCAAGATCGATGCGGGGCGCAACGTCAATAATATTGGTGGGGTATTGCGAAGCGAGGGAGACCTGAAGCTCATCGCAGGCCAGGATGTGAATATCACCTCGGTCCAGGATCGTCGCACGGATTCGCGCGGCAGCAATTTCCTCAACCAGACCATTACCCAACATGCAGCCGAAGTGACTTCCGGACGGGACCTGTCGATCAGTGCCGACCGTGATGTCGCGGTTGTCGCCAGTCGATTGGATGCCAAGCGTGATCTCATCGTCGATTCCGGTAATGACATTGTCATCACCTCGGCCGCCAACGAAAGCGATTACGTCTCGCGCAGCAAAAGACGGGCGAATGAAACGCATAGCGTCACCCAGCAGTCGTCGGTATTAAATGCAGGCCGCGACATCGCACTGAATGCGGGTAACGACCTCGGCATCATCGCTAGCCGGATCAAGGCCACGGATGATGTCAGCCTGAATGCCGATCAAGACGTGGTCATCGCATCCGCGCAAGACGAGGCTTCCTCTTATTACTACAAGAAGAAGAAGGGTTCGTTCGGACGTAGCAAGACGACTGAGAGGCAAAGTTACAGCAGTACTAATGTGGCGTCTGTCATCGAGGCAGGAAGAGATCTCACCGTCAATACAGCTATGGACGGAGACGGCAACGTCAGTCTGAATGGTGGGCGAAATGTCACGGTCATGGGCAGCGAATTGAAGGCTGGGAGTGACTTGATCGTCGGCGCCACCAATGACGTGGCGGTGCTCTCCGCTACTGAAGAAAACGGGGCATACAGCAAAAAGACAAAGACTGGTTTGTTTGGCCTGTCCAAAAGCGGTAAAAGCCAACTGCAGACCAATGTGACTCAAGTGGGCAGCGAGCTGAGCGCTGCTAACGATGTAGTCCTCGTTGCCGGTCATGACATCGCAATGCAAGCCAGTGAAATCAAGGCGAAAAACAATGCTGAGCTGCACGCCGGTCTGATTGATAAAACAGGCGATATCGATCTCACAGCAGCAGATGACAAGGCTTATAGCCGAACCGAGGAATACAAGAAGAAGGTTGGCCTGTCCCTCAAGGACACGGTCGGTCTGTTCGCTGGTACGCCGGGGGCGGGGGCGGATATCACCCTGAGCTCATCGCAGAAAAAAGGCCGAGAAGTTGTCAGCAGCACCAGCGTGGGGAGTCAGATCAACGCAGGGAACGATGCCGTACTGGACGCGGCCCGAGACATCAATATCGTTGGCAGCGGCGTCAGCGCCGACCGAAATGCGACGCTTGATGCCGGACGGGACGTGAACATACTCGCAGGTACCAATCAGCGCAGAAGCAATGAATGGAAAACTGATAAAAGCTACGGCATCAAGCAGGACGTCGACAACAACGGTTACACCACGTTTGTCGGCAATGAAACGATCAAGAAAGGCCGTGATACCGACGGCAATACGGCGGCAGGTAGCCTTGTCGAAGCAGGGCATGATGTACGGATTGACGCCAAACGCGATATCAATCAACTGGGGTCCGACCTCCAGGCTGACAATGACATCAAGTTGAAAGCGGCACGCGACATCAACATCCTTGCCGTCAACGAGCGCAATCAAGTTACCACCACTGAAAGTGTAAAGCGTAACGGCACCACGACTACTGTCGCCTATAACATAGGAAATACGATAGATGCCCTGGGCGGAACGGGTAAAGGCGAAGATGGCGTCAGTAAAACATCGAGCGTTTTGAAAACCGTTGATGCCCTCGATCAATTCTTCAGCGGTCCTAAATTCGATGGACACATCGGCGGTTCAAGTACCAGCCAGAGCCAGACCCAAACATCGGTGAGCAATCGTTCTTCCAGTCTTTCTGCAGGCAACGACATCAGCCTTGAGGCTAGTAATGATGTGAGCGCAAGTGGCGGCCGGCTCGACGCCGGGCGTGATATCAACGTGAGTGGGCGCAATATCACACTCGACGTGGCTCACGGTGCGCAAAGTACAGATAGTCATCAAACCCAAAGCAAAGGCGGTGTGAAGGGCGGAACCACCGGTGGCTTCAAACTGGGTGTAGGTTTGAGCGCCGCCGGCGGCGAAGATGAGTCGATGCAGGGCACGTCCACCGCGACGCGGCTCAATGCCGGCGGTGATATCAACCTGGACGCCAAAAATGACCTGACCTTGATTGGTACCGAGGCGACTGCCGAGCGGGATATCAAGCTCAAGGCAGGCAACGACCTGAAAATTTTGTCTGCACAGAATGCCTCTAGCAGTGATAGCAATCGACGCAGCTGGGGGGCCGAAGGCGGCCTCATCCTCGGGCAAGACGGTATCGGTGTTTATGGCAGCGCCAACATCGGCCTGGGTAACCTTGAGCGCGAAGGAGTCCAGCAACAGGAGGCGTACCTCTACGCCGGTAACCAACTGAACTTCGAAAGTGCTCGCGACACCACCGTCGCCGGTGCCACCCTGCGTGGAGATGAAGTCATCGGCGATGTCGGTCGCAACCTCACCGTAACTTCCGTACCGAATACGGGCAAAGCCGAGGGTAAAGAGTTCGACGCCAGCCTCACGGTGGCGGTGAGTTATGGCGTCACCGTCAGCGGCTCGGTGGGCTACGGCCAGACCAACGGCAAAACCAATTGGGTCGAGAACCAGACCGTCATCAGCGGCGCGAACAAAGTCGATATTCGCACAGAGAACCACACCCAACTGGACGGGGCGGTATTGGCGGCGGACAACGGCAATCTGAAACTCGATACCGGTACCCTGGCCTCTCGCGATATCACCGGTAAAGACAATGAGCATGGCTATTACCTTAATGTCGGCGGTAGCTACAACATGGGCAGCGGCTCGCAAGCCGATAAGCCCAACAAAGGTATGGAGGGTAAGGAAAAGAACAGCTGGTCGGTGGAGGGTTACAACTACAACAAGGACCGCGAACAGATTCTTCGAGCCACGGTGGGAGAAGGCGAAATTGTGGTGCGTGACGACAAGGTCACGGGTGCCAACTCCACAGCGGGGCTCAATCGAGATGTGAGCAAGGCGTACGAGGTGACTCGGGATGAGGAGCATCGGACGGAACTGTATGCGTCCAGTACTTCTGTCGACGCTGTACTCAATCCGAAAAAGACCCTCGATAGATGGGAAAAAAGCGTTGAAAACTACGGCGAAAACAGTCTTGAGTCGTTAAATGTTTTAACGGACCTGCTTTTCGGTGCGGCGAATATTGCGGTGGGCAATAGTTTTGACGATGCAAACAAAGTCACTGTCGTCCGAGCCTTTAAACGGCAGTTAGGCAGTCGTGATGCCGAGCGTAGGGAAGCAGCCGCGGGCGATGCATTACGCGGCATTACTAAAGGTGCTGAAACGGCTGAGGTGCAGGCCCTTGCTAAAAAGATAGCCGATATTGCAGGTCAAAATCCCGATCAGGCGTACGGGATGTTGGTGTTGCTTCAGCGGTTACAGAACCCTCATCCTGAAGTATCGAGTTTCGTACCAATACCCCTGCTGGCCGGCGGTGCCGTTGCTGCTTTAGGGGCGGCGTTGGTGTCAACTGAAAGCTCGCCACAAAACCAAGAAAACATGCGGGTGGCGGCGAATTCAGTCATATCATCTCTAGATGAGGCAGGTTACACCGGGCAACAACAGTTGAGCTTGTCGGCAGAGTTGTGGTTGTTTATTTTTAAAACTACTTTTCCGGTCCATTTGCTTGATCCTAAATATGGTTTACTGGATTTTCCGGCAGAAAATAACGACTCGCTTCATCCTGTTAGCGCGGGTGGGTCCATCGTACTGCCTTCAGGGCCTAATAGTACCGGGGGGAGTACGATCGAGAGTAACGGTGGCTGGAGCACCACTTCGCCTGCGGTGGATGGGGACTTGTCACCCGGGAATATGTATAGCAGTCCAGTGGATTACGACCATATTATTGGAGCGGACTATAAAACGAACGGCACACCTACCGGCGGTCATACTTTGTTGAATGGTGACGTGAGGATAGTGCCGGGGACTCAAACGGCACCTGATCCCTACGGCGTCTACGAGGCTACCGTCGAAGTACCTGACCTAAGAAATCCAGGACAGTGGATTGTGAAGCCCGCTAATAATGAGATGAATACTATGTTTCCTGCTGCTTGGGATAAGGAAAGGCTGGTTCATGAAGTGGACGCCGCGTGGAACAGTCCTCGTAAAGTAGTTACGGGTACAATGTGGCGATCTGTAACGCCGTCGGGAGTATCGGTTCAAGGGTATATTTCACCCAGAACAACAGTCTATCCTGTGTACAAGCCTTAAATGTGAGGGACGTAACGTGGAATTGAAGTTTTATCATGCGGCAATGGGATTCCATCCGGTAGCTGGAGATGTATTTCATCCGGTAGCCGAAGTTATTCCAGGACAGGAAAATATGGAGCGCTATGAGCTTTATATCTGTAGTGTCCTTGGTGCTATCGCCCAAACCCCGAAACGTTGTGACCAGTTACTGGCCTATCTCGCTTCGGTTGAAGAGGATTCGCAGGAGCCGACAAGTATAGGGGGAAATGATGTCCTATTAAACATGGACGCCTCAGGTGTACAGGTTGATATTTTGGTCAACGAAGAATGGACCGGTCAGCCAGAAAGCAGGTTTACCTTGCAAGAGTGGCGCAAGATCTTAGAAAAATGGAAGTACCTTCTGGAACTGCCCAAAGGTTCTGATGAGGTCGTTATAGTGAAATTGCCGTAGGCGGAGGGCGAGCAGAATGAGTTTCGAGTTGGTGGGTTTTGGTGATGTTGGATCAATGCACACTGGCGTGCACCGTGACCAATCGAGAGCGGTATTGGGAGACGGGTTCGAGGAATTTTACAAAGCTCCAGAGTCTACAGTTCCAACTGACGCCTACGATGATCTAGGGGTTCACGTTTATTTTGATGAGCAGTACACCGTCATTGGCATGGAGTTTTTGGAATGGAGTGATCTCCGTTGGCGTGGACAGCGCTTGGTCGGTGCTCCTGTATTCGAAGTTCAGCAGTTCCTGGTGGAGCAGGGGCAAGCCCTGGACTTTAATTCATCGGGATTTGAAGCCGGTGAGTTGGGGCTTGGGCTGTATGCGCCCGATATGGGCGAAGATGATGCAGTTGTAGACGCGGTGTATGTGTGTTTTGTGCGGATAAATGAGCTTGGATGAGGTGCTTCTGTGATCGGGAGGTAAGGCGCTCTGAGCCGATCGAGTACATATCCATTTCTGCGGTAACGGCCACTTAGGGTTCCGCCCTGACGGCGGGGCACTTTTGGCCGGCCCGTCTCTCCCGGCTGTACACCCTTCAGGTCTGTGGAAGCAAAGCTTGCTCGCGAAGGCAGCCTAACGGAGATGATTGTTAAGCGGGGATTTGAACGACTATCCAGGAGACGTCGTCATCGACACGGAGGGGGGCTGACATCTCGGCTTCCAGCAGCTGAGCCTGCGTCACATCGCTCAAGTCAGCCCAGAAACCATCGGTTGCAAAAACCAGTTTTTCACCTTCGATGATCGTCCGAGTGACGATCTCGGGGTCTGGTTTGTTCCGTGCTTTGAAACACCGGCTTATTCGATGCCGGCCTGGATCTGCTGCCAATTGTCGGTGGTCACGATCACGCTTCCAGTTGGCGAGGCAGTGAGGTGATGTGAACCAGCTGATCAGGCTGTTTGAGAAAACCACACCGGCGCAGCAGTCGCCTTCGTAAGCGATGGTGAGAAGTCCTGCGGCTGCTACACCGACTAGATAGCTTGCGGATCCTGTGAAGGCTGTCGAGAAGAGTCGGTTGTGTACGTCATTGAGTACTTCTTTGAGTAATACCGCTGCTTCTTCATGGCGGTTATCCGAATGGCCAGCTGCGACTTTCTCGCAATACAGTATGAGTATCTGGTTGACCAGCGCCTGTGCGAGCAGGCCACTGCCTGGTCTTGACGTGCCGTCTACGACGACAAAAAGCCCTCGTACTCCGTCGAATCTTGCTCCTACGCTGTCTCGGTTCTCATCTCTTGCCCGCCCTTTGACAGACCTGGTTGAGTGAATCATTTGATATCGCCCAGTTGTTTCAGGCGCTGATAAATCAGTTTGCCTCGGCCTGGGCTCGCGCTGACTGAATGCAAGCTTTCTATTAAATAATCCAACGAGTCGAGTGCCAGCAGTCCGGTGATACCGGTCGCAATATACGTTCGTAGTGCCTGATCTGCCTGACTGACCTCCTCAAGCAAACTCTCTCGGCCGTCTACAACGAGAACGATATCCTCGACATCTTGATGGTAGGTGTATCCGTTGCCGCGGCCTTTGAATGCTTCGAGCTTTGTCGCGATAAAATAGGCGGGTTTGAAAATTTTGATCGCAATCCCGCTGGGCAGTGCGAAGGTGTCTGCGTTCGCCAGGCCATCCACAAACCAGCGGTTTTCATAGCCGAGCACCTCCTTCACGGAGGGCATCACGTCGACGATCACATCGTTGAACTTGAACCGGCACGTTACGTCGCTGTGCTCGGCCGTAATCTTGAAACCCTTCTCGGCCAAGCGCTCTGTCAGTCTTTGCCAGTCAGCAATGCCACCTAGCTCAATGACCAGGTCAACGTCGTCAGTGCTGCGGATATCGTCCAGCACAATGTTGTCAGTGCACAGAAGCCAGGTGGTAGAGCCGCCAACGAAAGCGACCTCCTTTAAAAGCTCGTCGCCCAATCCCTGCGCGACGGCATTCAGCATCTCGTAATTGTGATCGGAGGCAATACTCAAAGGCCCATACCTTTTTTAAGCAGTTGAATGGCAACGCTGGTTTCGCGCGGTCCGCCCAACCGTATCGAGTCAACCAAGGCTAAGTAGTGATAGAGGGTTCGATCGTTCTTCACGGCCTCGGGCACTGTCTTGTAAATCGGTTCGATGGCTTGGCCACGCTCTGTACCGTGCGGGTCGGGCCAGACGTGAATATTTGCCCCGGCGCTTTTAAGGTGTTTGGACAGCACCGGTGATGCAAAGCCTGTTGGAATTCCGCGCGCCAGGGCGCCAGGCTTGACAGGGAAAAAGTACTTCAGCGCGTGCTCGGTAATCTTTAAAAGCGCCAGGCGATTCACTTTGGGCAAGGAGGTTTCATAGTCGTTTGTTACCAGTCCAGCTTCCCGGCACCGGGCGATCGAGTTCGATATCTCGCTTTTGCTCAAGCCCAAGGATTCAGCCAGGGCTCTGAGGGTGTAGCGGTCTTCCCATTTGGCGGCGGTCCTTTTCTGGGAGAGATTATCGTCGGCGTCCCAGCCTTCCCACTGGAACGAGTCTGCGTCGATGATGCGTTTTATGGCGAGCTCTAAGTTGTCCCAGGGTTTTTCAGGCGGCGGGGCGGTGATGAATGTTGGCTCAGGGCTGTAGTCATCCGGTAGCAAGTCAATCTGGGATAAGCCGCCCCATGCCACTGTTTGGCGGCCTGTTGGAGACACCTCCTCCTGCGCGTGAAGGCTGGTCATTTTGTACATGAGCAAAATATCTTGACTTTTCACGGCGGATTAATCTCTAGGTGTCCACGTTCCATAAAGCGTGGACAAGTGTTGCTCGCTGTTTTTTGTGGTGTCAAAGATTATTTTTATGGGCCGTGGCGAGGGAGCTTGCCCGCGGGGGGGGGGGCGCGAAGCGGCCCGAATAGCAGCGACTCTATCCATCGGGCACTCCGAAGTGTCAGGTTTGGGGCTGCTGCGCAGCCCAGCGGGAGCAAGCTCCCTCGCCACGGGGTGTGCAGCGCCAGGAGGCGTGATGAGTCATTCATTTGTGTAGGAAGGATCACCGGTCCTGAAACGAAACATCCCACAGCTTTTTAAGGTTGCCGCTCGGAAGTGGGCTCTCTAACCTTTTTCTTGTCGCTGCAACTCAGCGACCGGGCGTGAGAAACCCGAATAATAGGCATCCAGCCTCTGTACCTGCATAATTGCCGCCAGCTTATCCGCTGCCTGTAGTAGATGCATTATGGCGGCTGTGTGCGGGCAGGCCTCGGTCTGGCCGAGTACCTATTTCTCGGATTTCTCACCCCTGCACACAGCTGCCACCACTTTGCCGAGTGAGAAACGGCAAGTGATGGTCCTCATCACTAAATAGGTACAAATAAATGGATAAGTCAGTCCCCGACCCACCCTTCAACAAAAC
>NZ_JAHBCZ010000048.1:0-40193 GCF_019956035.1 Pseudomonas sp. A-RE-22 | reverse complement strand
TGCGCTTCCGATCTCTCGTTAGCGGGAGGCGAATTCTACAGCGTTACTCGCTGCTGTCAACACCTCTTTTTCACCGCTTTCGACCGAGAAGATCGAACCGCTGATAGAGCCAAACAACACCGCTCTACCTGCTCCTTCCGGGCTTCGATGAACTGAAGCCCAGCACCTTCGAAACCTACTTAACTCATTGAATCTCAAGGAGTTTTCCGTTTCGACTGCGCCGGAAGTGGGGCGAATTATAGACTCCCAGAATCTGCCGTCAACCCTTAATTTGATTTTTCCATCTTTAGCCCGACACGACACTTAAATCTGCCCGGTATATAGACGGAATCGCTGCATATGCGCAATATACTGCTCAAAACAGCCCCCCGCCTTTATTCTGGACGACACTTCGTAATGACGCCCCCTCCACATCGCAGCCTGGCCTCCACCCTGTACCCGGTTGCCCTGCTATTAATAGCCATGGCTTCAATCCAATCAGGAGCCTCCCTCGCCAAAAGCATGTTCCCGGTAGTGGGCGCACAGGGCACAACGACGCTGCGACTCATTTTTGCCAGCCTCATCATGCTGTTATTGCTACGTCCCTGGCGCGCCAAGCTCACCGCCCAATCCCTGCGCACTGTGATCGTTTATGGAATGGCACTGGGCGGCATGAACTTTCTCTTCTATATGTCGGTTCGTACCGTTCCACTGGGCATTGCCGTGGCACTGGAGTTCACCGGGCCTCTGGCAGTCGCCATTTACGCCTCGCGCCGGGCAATCGACTTTCTCTGGATCGCCCTGGCAGTCGTTGGCCTGCTTCTGCTTATACCGACCGGAGCGACCAATGCCGGTATCGACCTGCTTGGAGCCGGCTATGCGCTAGGCGCAGGTTTCTGCTGGGCGCTGTACATCCTGTTTGGCCAGAAGGCTGGCGCGGACAATGGTGTGCAAACCGCCGCACTGGGGGTGATGATCGCCGCCCTGTTCGTCGCACCGATTGGTATCGTGCACGCGGGCGCCGCATTGCTCACACCGAGCCTGATTCCAATCGCCATCGGCGTCGCCATTCTGTCTACGGCCCTGCCCTACACCCTGGAAATGATCTCCCTGACCCGAATGCCAGCCCGCACTTTCGGCACGCTGATGAGCGTCGAACCGGCAGTCGCGGCCCTGTCGGGGCTGGTCTTTCTGCAGGAGTACTTGTCCTTGGCCCAATGGTTAGCCATTACCTGCATCATCCTCGCGTCGGTCGGCGCAACGATGACCATGGCCAACACTGCGAAGCCTGCCGTCGCGGCAGATTGAAGCAGGATTTAACGAAGGTCTGGTATTTGCCACGCATTTAGGCCATGTTTAGACCGGTAACCCAATGTCAAACATGGATTTTTCATACAGGACGTCATGAACGCTTCAAGCAAGAGCGAACACAATCGTACGTGGACACAAGATTCACGACGATTATAAGGACAGGAATGAAACGAATTTTGATACTGATCGCCGTACTTGCAGTAGCGGGCTGTGCGGCAACATCGAAAACTGAAGTCAAACGCGGTAAAAAAGGCCTGCACATCAACTGCTCCGGCCTATCCTCATCCTGGGATCAGTGCGCCGCCAGCGCCGCCAATTCATGTGCTCCCAAGGGTTACAAGGTCATTGCCAAGTCCGGCGACGTCGTCGAGGAACCCGGGGACTATCCCTTCGGGCTCAATCCCGCTGGCTATACCAGCCGCAGCATGATCGTCATTTGTAAATAGGTCACGTCAGTCGAGCCCTTGCTCGGCCATTCGGCGCCTAATCTCCTCATGACTGGACTTGAGGACGTCACGCTGGACCTGCGGCGTGACCAGCATCCGCGCAACTACCAATGCTCCCACGCATTGAGACAGGATGGCCCAGGCCAGACTATCGCTTCCCAATATCCGCGCCCAGCTTTCGTGCAAACGACAGATCCACGTTTGCGCCGTCTCCCTCACCTGGACATCCGATCGCGCGATCTCGGCCCCCAGCACTGGCAACGCACACCCTGCATCGGGCTGCTCAACATGGCTCATGCTCAAGTACTGCTTGAGGCAGCGCTCCAGCTTCATTGAGTCCATGGCACCGTCGCCACTCAGACGATCCAGGCTTTGGGCCAACTCCCGCTCGACAATGGCCTTGAAGAGCTCATCCTTCGATGAGAAGTGGCTATAAAACGCGCCGCCGCTCAACCCGATCGCTTTCATCAAGCCATCGACACCGACCGTGGAGAAACCCGACTTCTTGGCGGAGACGGCACTGCTGGCGAGCAGTTTCTCGCGGGTTTCCATTTTGTGATTGGCTGAATATCGCATGGCCCTGCCCCTGATTGCTTATCTTGACGCTTGTCGGATCTTAGCATAACGTCCGTTTAGTTAACGATCGTTTACCAATGAGGCTGACCATGAATAACAATAGAGTCGTACTGGTTGTTGGCGCGGGCGACGCCACGGGTGGCGCGATTGCCAGACGCTTTGCACAGGAAGGTTTTGTTGCCTGTGTTACTCGCCGCAGCGCCGACAAACTCGAACCCCTGGTGGATGGAATTCGTGCCCAAGGCGGCGAAGCCCACGGGTTTGCCTGTGATGCGCGTAAAGAAGACGACGTGATCGCACTCATCGAGCAAATCGAGAACCAGATCGGCCCGATCGAAGCCTTTGTGTTCAACATCGGCGCCAACGTCCCCTGCAGCATCCTCGAAGAAACCGCGCGCAAGTATTTCAAGATATGGGAAATGGCCTGTTTCTCAGGCTTTCTCAATGCACGGGAAGTGGCCAAGCGCATGGTCAAGCGCCAGCGCGGGACGATTCTGTTTACCGGGGCAACGGCGGGATTGCGCGGCGCTTCGGGGTTCGCCGCATTCGCGGGCGCCAAACATGGCATACGGGCACTGGCCCAGAGCATGGCCCGTGAGCTGGGGCCGCTGAATATTCACGTGGCCCACGTGGTGGTGGACGGCGCCATCGACACCGACTTCATCCGCGATAATTTCCCGGAAAAATATGCCACCAAGGATCAGGACGGCATCCTGAACCCTGAACACATCGCCGACAATTATTGGTACCTGCACAGCCAACCCCGCGACGCCTGGACCTTCGAGCTGGACCTGCGGCCCTGGAGCGAACGCTGGTAACCCCTCCCCTCACAACAACAAGAGAGCAGATCCCATGAGCAAATCGGTGGAGTTTTACTTCGATCTCGGCAGCCCGACCACTTACCTGGCCTACACCCAGTTGCCGACGCTGTGCGCGCAGACCAACAGCCAGTTGATCTATCGTCCGATGTTGTTGGGCGGCGTCTTCAAGGCAACCGGCAATGCATCACCGGCGACAGTGCCGGCCAAGAACCCTTACCTGTTCAAGGACCTGAATCGCTTCGCCAAACGCTACGGCGTCGCCTTCAAGTTCAATCCACACTTCCCCATCAACACGCTGCAGCTGATGCGCGCGGTGACTGGCATGCAGTTGCGCCAACCTGAACGCTTCGAGGCCTTCATCGATTGTCTGTTCCGCGCCTTTTGGGTGGATGGCCGCAACCTCAACGACCCGACGACTGTCGCAGCGGTCCTGAACGAGGGCGGTTTCGATGCCGACTATGTGCTGGCATTGACGAACGACGAGCAGGTCAAGCAAGCACTCAAGATCACCACTGAAGAAGCCATCGCACGGGGCGTGTTCGGCGCCCCGAGCATGTTTGTCGGCAACGAGTTGTTCTTCGGCCAGGATCGGTTGGACTTCGTCCGTGAAGCCCTCGCCTGATCCTCTACTTCAAATCGCTATCGTTCGCGTGTTGAGCCATTGCAGTGCGTCACCGTCCAGCCACGGGCTCAAGCGACGCTGAACCTCGGCGTGGTAGGCGTTGAACCAGTCTTTTTCGTCCTGGGTCAGCAGCGAAGGTTCCAGGCAGCGGGTGTCGATCGGACAAAGGGTCAGGGTTTCGAACTCAAGGAACTCGCCGAACTCGCTGCTTCCGGCGTCACGGTTCAACACCAGGTTCTCGATGCGCACACCCCAGCGACCGGGGCGATAAGTGCCCGGTTCGATGGAGGTGATCATGCCCGCCTGCATCGCCGTTTGCGGCGCGGCAGCGGCTTGATAGGCAATCACCTGCGGGCCTTCGTGGACATTGAGAAAATAGCCGACGCCATGACCTGTGCCGTGGCCGTAATCCACCTGCTCCGCCCAGATCGGTGCACGGGCGATGGCATCCAACAACGGCGAAAGAATACCCCGCGGGAATTTGGCCCGGGACAGGGCAATCACGCCCTTGAGCACGCGCGTGCAATCACGTTTCTGCTCAGTGGTGGGTGTGCCGACCGGCACCATGCGAGTGATGTCAGTAGTGCCCCCCAGGTACTGGCCGCCGGAATCGATCAGCAACAGGCCATCACCTTCGATGACCGCATGGGCTTCTTCCGTGGCGTGGTAATGAGGCATCGCGCCGTTGGCGTTAAAGGCGGCGATGGTGTTGAAACTCAGGGAGACGAAGTCCGGCCGGCGCGTGCGGGCGGCGGTCAGGTGTTCGTCGATGGTCAACTCGGTGATGCGCTCGCGACCCCAGGCCCCTTCCAGCCAGGCGAAGAACTCACAGAGCGCCGCGCCATCCTGCTCCATGGCCCGACGGATGTGTTCGGCATC
The DNA here is from genome assembly GCF_019956035.1 of Pseudomonas sp. A-RE-22. Taxonomy (NCBI): domain Bacteria; kingdom Pseudomonadati; phylum Pseudomonadota; class Gammaproteobacteria; order Pseudomonadales; family Pseudomonadaceae; genus Pseudomonas; species Pseudomonas sp. A-RE-22. The sequence goes on along the minus strand of NZ_JAHBCZ010000048.1, from coordinate 35,559 downwards.
GGCCAGGCTTTTGCGAGATTTGGCCAGCGTCGTTGGATTGAGCCCTTCGACCAGCTTCACGCCGCTGCCCAGGTTATCCAGCAAACCGACCGTCACCCGCGCCGGATCGATCTGCAAGCTCGCGCCGTCCGGCACTTCGCGCAACGCGGCGGCGGCTTCGCTGTAATCGCGCAGGGTCACGCCGTCCTGTTCAAGAACGGCACGCAGCGCTGCGTCAACCTTGTCCAGGGCCACGAACAGCGTTGCCTGTTGCTGGCTGATCAAGGCAAAGGAGACGAACACGGGGTTGAACGACACATCCGCGCCGCGCAGGTTGAACAACCAGGCGATGTCATCCAGCGTGGCGATGAAATGCCAGTCGGCACCACGTTCCTTGAGGGATTCGCGCAGCTTGGCGAGTTTCTCGACCCGGTTGACGGTCGCCTGGGGTGGTAAATGGGCATAGACCGGCTGATCCGGCAAGCTTGGACGATCGCTCCAGGCCTCCTGGAGCAGATCGATGTCGGTACGCAACCGCGCGCCGCGCTCCGCAAGCTTGCCACCCAGGGTTCGAGCCGACGCGACGGCCATGACCGCACCGTCAACGGCGACCACCCCACCCTCAGGTGTTTGTTCGGCCAGCCAGTCCAAGGGGCCGGGCTGGCCAGGAATGAGCTTGACCAGCTCGATACCACTGCCCTCCAGCTCCTTGGTGGCCTGCTCCCAATAACGGCTATCGGCCCAGACGCCAGCGAAACTGCCGGTCACGATCAAGGTGCCCACCGAGCCGTGGAAGCCCGACAGCCATTGCCGTCCCTGCCAATAGCCCGGCAAGTATTCAGACAGATGCGGGTCGGCTGATGGCACCAGCAGCGCATGAATGCCCTCTCGGCTCATCAGTTGGCGGATTTGGGCCAGGCGCTGGGGAACCAGTCCATGGGGCAAAGGCTCGGTGCTCATTGTTTCTCCTGCTCATTGATATTGTTGTTCGATGCCGAAGACGGCTTATGGAGTCGTGACCCAGAACGCCGGCGCAGTCGCGCACGCTGCCTGGATCAACCGCACCGCCTCGTCGATATCCTGTTCAGTGGTAAAGCGGCCCAGGCTCAAGCGAATGGTCCGCCCGGCCGCACGCGCATCGTGCCCCAGGGCGAGCAGCACGTGGGACGGGCTGTTCTGCGCCGAATTGCAGGCCGAGGTCGCGGAAAATGCAATCGATGCGCCCAACGTCGCCGGGTTGAACTCACCTTCGTTGAAGGTCAGGCTCAGCGTGTGGGGAATCCGGCGGCTCGCACTGCCGTTTATACGCACACCGGGCAAGGCCAGTAGCGGCTCAAGCAAACGATTGCGCAATCGGGCGATTTTAGCGAGTTCTTCGTCGAATGCCCCGCCTGCCAGTTCGAATGCGGCGCCCATGGCTGCGATCTGGTGGGTCGCCAGGGTCCCGGAGCGCAAACCGCCTTCATGGCCTCCGCCGTGAATCTGTGCCGACAGCCGTGGCCGGGCACGGTCGCCAACGTAGAGCGCCCCGATGCCCTTGGGGCCGTAGATCTTATGCGCGGAAAAAGACATCAGGTCCACCGGCCAGCGAGACAGGTCGATCTGCACCTTGCCGGCGCCCTGGGCTGCGTCCACATGAAACAGCGCACTGTGCTCGCGAACGATCTCGCCGATGGCGATGACGTCGTTGACGGTGCCCAACTCGTTGTTCACCAGCATCAGCGACACCAGGAACGTGTCTTCGCGCAACGCGTCACGAACCGCTTGCGGGCTGATCAGGCCCTCGGCGTCCGGCGCCAGCCAGGTCACCGCGACGCCGCTCTCTTCGAGCTGGCGCGCCGTATCGAGAATCGCCTTGTGCTCGATCAGACTGGTGATGACATGGCCGGCGGAACCGCCACGCGCCTGGGCCACCCCTTTGAGGGCCAGGTTATTGGATTCGGTAGCACCGGACGTCCAGACAATCTGTTCGGGCTGAGCCCCGACCAGTTGCGCCACCTGCTGGCGGGCACGCTCTACCGAGCGCCGGGCCTCCTGGCCGAAGGCATGGGAACTGGAAGCCGGGTTGCCAAAGTTGCCGTCAAAGCCCAGACACTCGACCATGACCCGGATGACCCGCTCATCCACCGGCGTGGTGGCGGCGTAGTCGAAATACAAAGGACGTTTATTCATAGGAAACTCGCAGAGCCTGCTCCGGGATCAGGCGCCCTCGTTGGGTTCGAGACTAGCAATACCTGATCAAAGACCTTAAAGAAGTCGGACTTCGTTTAAAAGTGCGTAGGAACGCTCCTGAACAGCGAGCTTAGCAGGCATCGCGGCGAAGCTCAGCCCTCAACTGATGCTTTCGAGCAACAATGGATACAGCGAAGCGACCAACAGCAGCGCCATGCCCCAGTTGAACACGCGCAACCAGCGACGATCACGCAACAGGTTGCGCAACAGGCTGCCGCACACTACCCACAGGCTCACGCTTGGCAGGTTGATCAGGGCAAACACCGCCGCAATCACCAACACGTTGAAGAAATACCCCTGGAGTGGCGTGTACGTACTGATGGCACCGATGGCCATGATCCAGGCCTTGGGATTGACCCATTGGAACGCCGCTGCGCCCCAGTAGCTGATCGGCGTATTGTCCCCCGCCTGGCTTTCCGAAACCGGACCGGAGTGGGCGATTTTCCACGCCAGGTACAACAGGTACGCCGCGCCGATGTAGCGCAGCGCGGTATAGAGCAGTGGATAAGTCTGGAACACCGCGCCCAGGCCAAGGCCCACCGCCAGCACCAGGGAAAAGAAGCCGCAGGTAATACCCAGCATGTGAGGAATGGTGCGGTTGAAACCGAAATTGACACCCGAGGCCAACAACATGGTGTTGTTAGGGCCAGGCGTGATCGAGGTCACCAGGGCAAACAGGGCGAAGCCCAGCAGCAGGTCAAGCGAAAGGGTCATTTCAAGTCAGTCCATCAGGGCGGTCAGTCAAGTCATGACCCTACCCCACGCCTTGGCGCAAACCCACGGACAGTTGGGCAAAACTTTAAGCGGTACAGTCCCTCAGCTTGACCGGCCTGGCTGTTGCTCGACCCGCTCGGCACTCATCTGGCCCTGATCGTCGAAACCCACGTTTTTCTGCGACGAACCGAGCAACTCGGCTTTTTTCGCGTGGTACTCATCGAACGAGAGGCCGCGACGATTCAAGGCTTCAAGAGCCAGTTCGCGGGTCTCGTCGGCGGTGTAGGGACGCAGCTCCGGGGAAGAACTGGCGCAACCGCCCAGGAGAGTGGCGGTCAACAGCAGCAAAACAACAAAGGTACGGTTCATGGCAAGTGTCCGGTGTTCTGGAGTTGGGCGATGAACAAAGGCTACCCGCCAGCCCTGCGCCGCAGAAATCAACCCTCTCGATAGTGGCTATTGCCTTTGCGGATCAGCCGCCGCATTCAGTCAACCAACTGGCAATGCAGCGCGTGGTCCAGGCTGCGCTCGATGTTGCGCAGCACTTGGAACGAGCCGAACGTCACGGCTTTGGCTCGATGAGCCTGGATCAGCCGCCAGAAATCCTGCTCGCCACTTTCGAAGCTTTGAAGCGCCGCCTCGCCTGCCTCGCGGGTTTGCCACTGCAAATAGTTGAGCACCCGCCGACCATCCTCGCTGGCCTGGATACTGGCATTCAGGAACCCCTGGTGATCCCGAGCCAGGCGCTCGGTCTGTTCCGACAAGGCGGTTACCAGCGCCTGCTGCCATTGAGGCTCGATATCGAATTCCATCAACTGGGTGAAACTGCGATTGTTCCTTGGTGATTGCATGAACGGTCCCCTCTGCACGTAAGGCGGATCTTGCGATCCGAACGCGTGCAGGGTAAAACCTCAAGTTAACTAGAGGTCAAGCAGTGAATTGAGGCGATGACGCAGATCGATGTCCACAAGGAACTTACCGTTGGCCAAGTGGCCGCACGCAGCGGCGTGGCGGTCACGGCCCTGCACTTCTATGAATCCAAGGGGCTGATCAAAAGCACGCGCAACCAGGGCAATCAACGTCGCTACTCACGGGCAGTCTTGCGCCGCGTGGCGCTGATCAAGGTTGCCCAGCGCCTGGGCATTCCCTTGGCGGAAATCGGCGAGGCGTTGAAAAACCTGCCGGACAACCGTGCGCCAACGGCCGCCGACTGGCAGACCTTGTCGGCGCAGTGGAGCCGGGACCTGGACGAGCGCATCAACCAATTGATGACGCTGCGCGATCGACTCAACGGCTGCATCGGCTGCGGATGCCTGTCGATGGAGGCTTGCCCGCTGCGCAATCAGGGCGACGTGCTAGGCCAACAGGGACCGGGGGCGCATCTGCTGGAATAGTCGTGAGACGTTCGTCGGGCCGAGGGCCTGTATACGGCTGCTGGCCTATAGTGGATGGGCGCAAAACCGACGAAGACTCTCTTCGCCTCCCATAACAACAAGGAGAACCGTCATGGGCGTCAAAGCCATTCCCGAAGGTTTCCACAACATCACGCCCTACCTGGGCATTCAAAAAGCTGCCGAAGCCATCGATTTCTACAAAAAAGCCTTCAATGCCACCGAGGTCATGCGCCTGGCCATGCCCGACGGCGGCATCGGGCATGCCGAACTGCGGATCAACGGGTTTCCGATCATGCTCGGCACGCCTTGCGACCAGGGCCCGCTGAGCAACCCGGACCAATCGCCATCGGTCGGCCTGCATTTATATGTCGACGACGTGGACAGCGCCTTTGCCCAGGCCATTGCTGCCGGTGGCACAGTGATTTCCGAGGTCAAGGACCAGTTCTACGGCGATCGTACCGGCACCTTGAAAGATCCCTATGGGCATCTCTGGTTCCTGGCGACGCACAAGGAAGATCTGAGCCAGGAACAGATCGAGCAACGAGCCAGGGAGATGTTTCAACAAGGCTGACGTACCATTGCTCCCGCGGGGTTACGCCCCGTAGGAGCTGTCGAGCGCAACGAGGCTGCGATCTTTCCCCTGACACTTGAGTCTCAAGCGAAAGATCAAAAGATCGCAGCCTTCGGCAGCTCCTACCACGCGAAACATTTTCTTTCATCTTCCTCTTCGGGATTTCCATCGCTCGTTCGTCTTAATTAGATGCAGTAGGCCGCGTCGGCAAAAGCCACGGTCTGCTTTTTTGCGGTTCACGGTATTGCGAAGCCCGTAATACCGAACCTTTCATCGAATCAAGACGTTCAATCATGTCGAAGAAGTCCCGCTCCAAACTCTGGTTCCTGGTCCATAGCTGGCTGGCATTGCCCATCTGGTTTTTCGTGCTCATCGTTTGCGTCACGGGCACCCTCGCGGTGGTCAGCCAGGAGATTGTCTGGCTGGTCAACCCCGAGATGCGCGCCAGCAAGCCCTCGGACGATGCCCAACTGCTCAGCTATGACCAGGTGATCGCCGCGATCAAGCACGCCCAGCCGCAAACCCAGGTGCAAGGCATCGTCCGCCCGGACGAGTCGCACTTTGCGCTGGAGGTCAGCGTGACCTACCCCGACGGACGCCCCGACAAGGTCTACGTCAACCCCTACAGCGGCGTCATCCAAGGCTCGGCGCCGACGTTCAACTTCAGGGGATTTACCCGAGCCCTGCATGGCTGGTGGCTGGTGCCGTTCACCAATGGCTACAGCTGGGGCTGGTACCTGGTGTCCTTGTTGGGGCTGCCGTTGCTGGCCTCGTTGGTGACCGGGCTGGTGGTCTACAAGCGTTTCTGGAAAGGCTTTTTCCGTCCGACGCTGCGGATCCGCCACGGCGCACGGATTTTCTGGGGGGATTTCCATCGGCTCAGCGGCATCTGGTCGATCTGGTTCATCGCGGTGATTTCCATCACCGGCACCTGGTTCCTGATCGAAGCCTTGCTATCCGACAATCAGATTTCCATTTCCAGTGCGCCAGTCATTCCGGTGGTGGCGCGTGAAAGCGTTCCGCTGTCGGCCGATGGTCTTGCTCCGCCGCAATTGAATCTGGACCGGGCCATTGAAATCGCCCAACAACGCATCCCGGGCCTGGAAGCGAGTTTCGTCAGCCTGCCCGGCAATGCCTACAGCCATCTGGAAATCGGCGGCCGCGGCTGGTATCCGCTGATGTTCCAGACCGCCACCATCAACCCCTACAACGGCGACGTCGCTGCCTCACGGCTGCTGTCCGACCGCACGACGCTGGAATTCGTTACCGAATCCATGCGTCCGTTGCACACAGGGGATTTCGGCGGCATCTGGATCAAGCTCATCTGGTTTTTCTTCGGTTTGGTCCTGAGCATGATGGTTCTCAGCGGGCTGCTGATCTGGACCAAACGCACGGCCCTGGCCACCGCCAATGCCCTCAAGCGCAGCCAGAAATCCTCCCGTGAAACCCGCATCGCGCAGGCATTGCAGCCGTTGGTCCACCGTGAGTCGTCGGAGGGCAGCCTGTGAATCCGTCCAATACCACTTCATCACCGTCACGCCTGAGCCTGTTCTGGCACAAATGGCGCTTCCACCTCAACGTGCTGTTGTTGCTGATCCCCCTGGGGTTCATGCCCAAATATTTATCCGAAGCCGCACTGTTTCGCGGGGACGCCGGGCTTGGCGAGCGGGAAGTCGGCGAAGTCCAGGTCGGTCCCTGGAGCCTGCGCCTGGCGGAATTTCGCAACGAAGCTCCACGTGTCCAGGGACCTGCCGGGCCTATGAAACATTTCAACGCGGCCCTGTGCGAACGCTGTATCGGCGAGGTCAAGGCCACCTACCTGCGCGTCGGCAAACCTCGCAGCCTAAGGGCCGCCGGGGTGATTTTCTTCGGCTCGCCCTATCGCATGAGCGCTTTGTTGCCGGTCCCGCCAAAGACCCAGCCCGATGCCGAACTGTGGATAACCCTCGAGGGTTGGGACGGTTCGATGCACCAGGCCTCCATTCCCCTGAGCCAGGCCTCCCCGGCCACCGTCGCCTGGCTGAAGAACCAAGGACCCAAACCATGACCCTCCGCGCCTTATCCAACGGCCTGGCGTTGCTGTTCTGCGCAGGCGCAAGCACCAGCGCCCTGGCCCACAACCCGATGTGCGAATGCAAGGCCATCGACGCCGAGCAGATCCAATGTACCGGCGGTTTTTCCGACGGCAGCGGCGCGCCCGGAGTGACCCTGGACGTGATCGGCTATGACGAGACCATCCTCGTCCCGGGCAAGCTCGGCGCCGATTCGAAGCTGACCTTCAAGAAGCCGGACGCTGAGTTCTACGTGCTCTTCGACGCCGGCCCCGGCCACGTTGTGGAAATCGACCAAGCCGACATCGAGGCCCCATGACCAACACCACGACTCAAGTCATCCGCCCCGCTGGCGCGGGCCATGAAACCCTGTATGTGTTGCTGCTGTGCCTGGTCATCGTACTGGTCGCCGGGTCCGTGGTGGCCTGGCATGGCAAAGCCGAAGACACCACGCACCTGGCCTCGAACCAACTCGACGCCCGCCGCGACCTCAGCGCCGCCGAGCAGGGCATCTACGCCGACCTGCGGGTGACCCTGGATGAAATCCGCTTGCTGCGCGAAGACCAACCCACCCTGCCCGGCCCGCAAACCCTGGCCGAAGAAGGCTTCGCGCCGTTCGCACAGGACGCCAGCGCTGTCAGCCGGGGCGGCCACGCCTGGCAGCAGCTGCAGGACCAGGCCTACTTCGGCGCCAGTGCCAACTCTTCCGTCGCAGGTTCGTTTCTGATGCGCATCGGCGAAGCGTCCGACGCCGCACCGGACATCTGGCTCAACCGCAGCAATGGCCTCGCGACACCTACCGCGCTGGACGACGCCGCTTTGTCCGCCGCCGGCTGGCAACAGATCGTCGCGCAATTCGATGCCGGCGTGACCCGCCAGCACCGGCACTGATCCCACGCCTTCATTCGAGAGAAGACCGTTTGCCCATGCCTATTGCATCCCAACGCCGCCCCTTGCTGCGCCTGCTGTCGATCGGCCTGCTGGCCTGCCTGTTTACCTCGCAGGCGTACGCCGAAACAGCCAAGCGCCTGCGCATCGGCATCACCCTGCACCCTTATTACAGCTATGTGGCCAACATCGTCGGCGACAAGGCCGAGGTCGTGCCGCTGATCCCGGCCGGTTTCAACCCCCATGCCTATGAACCACGGGCCGAGGACATCAAGCGCATCAGCGGTCTCGACGTGATCGTGCTCAACGGCGTGGGCCACGACGACTTCGCCGACCGCATGATCGCCGCCAGCGAAACCCCGAACGTGAAAGTGATCGAGGCCAATGAAAACGTGCCCCTGCTGGCCGCCACCGGCACGGCGGCCCGTGGCGCGGGCAAGGTCGTGAACCCGCACACTTTCCTGTCCATCAGCGCCTCCATTGCCCAGGTCAATAACATCGCCCGGGAGTTGGGCAAGCTCGACCCGGACAATGCCAAGGCCTACACCCAGAACGCCCGCGCCTATGGCAAGCGCCTGCGGCAGATGCGCGCCGCCGCCCTGGCGAAGCTGACCCAGGCCCCCAATGCCGAGTTGCGGGTCGCCACGGTGCATGCCGCCTACGACTACCTGTTGCGCGAATTCGGCCTGGAAGTGACCGCCGTGGTCGAGCCGGCCCATGGCATCGAACCGAGCCCCAGCCAGTTGAAGAAGACCATCGACCAACTGCGCGAGCTGGACGTGAAGGTGATCTTCTCGGAGATGGATTTCCCGTCCACCTACGTCGACACCATCCAGCGTGAATCGGGCGTGAAGCTGTACCCGCTCTCGCACATTTCCTACGGCGACTACAGCCCCGAGAAGTACGAAAAGGAAATGGCCGGCAACCTCGATACCGTGGTCCGGGCCATCCAGGAGTCTGGCGCATGACCGTCCAGGAAACCCTCACCCTGCACCGCGTCGGCCCCTTGATTGAGTTCGCCGACGTCAGCCTGAACCTGGGCCGCACCACCATTCTCGACAGCGTGGCGTTTCAAGTGGAGCCCGGCAGCATCCATGCCTTGGTGGGCCCCAATGGTGGCGGCAAGAGTTCGCTGATCAAGACGTTGCTGGGGCAGATGCCGCACCAGGGACGCCTGAGCCTGCAATGGCCGGGCGAGCCCGGTGTGATCGGCTACGTGCCCCAGGCGCTGGAGTTCGACCGGGGCCTGCCCATGACGGTGGACGATTTCATGGCGGCGATGTGTCAGCGGCGGCCGGCCTTTCTCGGCTTGAGCAAGCATTACGCCGGCGCCATAGGACAGGCCCTGGAGCGGGTCGGCATGCCGGACAAGCGCAAGCGGCGCATGGGCGCGCTGTCCGGCGGTGAACGCCAGCGGGTGTTGCTGGCCCAGGGGTTGATTCCCTCGCCGCAATTGCTGGTGCTGGATGAACCGATGTCGGCCCTGGATGAGGCCGGCATCCAGGTGTTCGAGCAGTTGCTGCAGGACTGGCGCCAAGCCGGGATCACCGTGCTGTGGATCGAACATGACCTGGAAGCCGTCGGGCGCCTGGCCGACCGTGTCACCGGCCTGAACCGCCGGGTGCTGTTCGACGGCCCGCCCCGCCAGACCTTGACTCCAGAACGCCTGCTGACGCTGTTTTCCACCCATCCGCGCACGAACGGGAGCGCTGCCTGATGAGTTATGAAGCCTTTCGTCTGATGGTCCAGGGCTGGGCCTCGTCCGGTTACCTGCCCGAAGCGCTGGCCTATGGGTTCGTGGTCAATGCGTTGCTGGCCGGGTTGTTGATTGGCCCGGTGCTGGGCGGTCTCGGCACGCTGGTGGTGGTCAAGCGTTTCGCGTTTTTCTCCGAGGCGGTGGGCCATGCGGCGCTGACCGGCGTGGCCATCGGCATCCTGCTCGGCGAACCCTACACCGGGCCTTACGGCAGCCTGTTCGGCTACTGCCTGTTATTCGGCATCCTGCTCAATTACCTGCGCAACCGCACCGGCCTGGCGCCCGACACGTTGATCGGCGTCTTCCTGTCGGTGTCCCTGGCCCTGGGCGCCAGCCTGCTGTTGATCCTGGCGGGCAAGATCAACGTGCACATCCTGGAGAACGTGCTGTTTGGTTCGGTGCTGACGGTCAATGGCAACGACCTGCTGGTGCTGGCGGTGGTCGGCTCATTGGTGATGGCCCTGGCCTTGCCGCTGTACAACCGCATCATGCTCGCCAGCTTCAACCCGCAACTGGCGGCGGTGCGCGGGGTGGCGGTCAAGACGCTGGACTACTTGTTCGTGATCCTGGTGACGCTGATCACCGTGGCGGCGGTGAAAGTCATCGGCGCCATTCTGGTGGGCGCGTTGCTGGTGATTCCGGCTGCGGCGGCACGCCTGCTCAGCCAATCATTGAAAGGCTTTTTCTGGTGTTCAGTGCTGATCGCCACCGCCAGCACCTTGTGCGGGATTCTCGCGCCAATTGTGTTCGACCTGCCGATCCCGTCCGGCGCTGCGATCATCCTGGTGGCCGGCATCGTCTTCGCCCTGAGCGCCATCGCCCGCGGTGTCGTCCCCAGCCTCAAAGGGAATCTTGGATAAATGGTTTTTTCATTGCGACAACTGACCCTGGCCGTCGCGTTATGCGGCGTGGCTGTTACTTCGTCATTCGCCAGCGAAAAGGTCCGTCTGCTGGCATCGTTGCCGGTCACCTACGGATTGGGCGAGGCCTTGCTCAAGGGCACCGAGGTCAGCCTGGAGCGGGCCGCGCCCGCCAATTTGCCCGGCACCCGGCAGAGCGCCTACTTCAGCGGCCGTGGCGCGCCGACCTTGAGCAAACTGGCCAGCGATGCTGACGGGGTAATCGGGCTGCGCTCGCTATGGCCGGACGATCCGCTGTACCCCATGGCGCGACGCAGCAATATCCGCATCGTCGAAGTCGATGCCGCGCGCCCGGTGGACGGTGCCCTGCCCGGTATCGCCGTGCAACCGGGCATGGCCGACGGCCTGGCGAGCCAGCCGTGGATGGCCAGCCATAACCTGGGTCGCATGGCCGACGTGATCGCCGCCGACCTGGTGCGCCTGGCCCCGGCGGACAAACCGAAGATCGACGCCAACCTGGCGGCCCTCAAGCAGCGCCTGCTCAAACTCAGCGCCGACAGCGAAAAACGCCTCGCCAGCGCCGATAACCTCAGCGTGGTCAGCTTGAGCGAGCATTTCGGCTACCTGATCAGCGGTCTCAACCTGGACGCAATCAGCACCGATGTCCGGCCCGACGCCGAATGGACAGACGAAGCCCTCAAGCAGTTGAGCGCGACGTTGAAAGACAATGACGTCGCGCTGGTGCTGCATCATCGCCAGCCCTCGGATGCGCTGAAGGCAGCCATCACAGAGGGAGGAAGCCAATTGCTGGTGTTGAGCACCGACGGGGCCGATCCGGTGGCGGAGCTGGAAAGTAATGTAAGGCTGGTGGTCACCGCACTGACCGGAGGCTGACAGCAGTCCCCTGTGGGAGCGAGCTTGCTCGCGATGAGGCCAGCCCATCCAACATTGATGTCGGCTGACACACCGCCATCGCGAGCAGGCTCGCTCCCACAGGGTTGATCGTGGATGTTCGAAGATTCTGTGCTCACCACAGATCCACTGTGGGAGCGAGCTTGCTCGCGATGAGGCCGGCACATCCAACATTGATGTCGGCCGACACACCGCCATCGCGAGCAGGCTCGCTCCCACAGGGTTCAACTCAGCTCAGGGCTTGCCCTGGCACCCGCACAAACCCTTCCATCAACACCCGCGCGCTGCGGCTCATGATGGCTTTTTTCACTGTCCATTCGCCGTTGACCTGACTGGCCTCGGCGCCGACGCGCAGGGTGCCGGACGGGTGGCCGAAACGCACCGCGTTGCGTTCGATGTCGCCGGCCGCGAGGTTGACCACGGTGCCGGAAATCGCCGCGGCGGTGCCGATGGCCACCGCTGCGGTGCCCATCATGGCGTGGTGCAGCTTGCCCATGGACAGCGCCCGCACCAACAGGTCAACGTCCCCGGCCGCGACGGCTTTTCCGCTGGATGAAACGTAGTCCGCCGGCGGCGCGACGAACGCCACTTTCGGTGTGTGCTGGCGCTGGGCGGCTTCGTCCAGGTGCTTGATCAAGCCCATGCGCAAGGCGCCGTGGGCGCGGATTGTTTCGAACATGGCCAATGCCTTGGGATCGCCATTGATGGCGCCCTGCAATTCGGTGCCGGTGTAACCAACGTCCCGGGCATTGATGAAAATCGTCGGGATCCCGGCGTTGATCAGCGTCGCCTTGAAGGTGCCAACACCGGGCACTTCCAAGTCGTCCACCAGATTGCCGGTGGGAAACATCGAGCCGCCACCGCCCTCTTCCTCGGCGGCCGGGTCCATGAACTCCAATTGCACTTCGGCCGCCGGAAAGGTCACGCCGTCGAGTTCGAAGTCCCCGGTTTCCTGCACCGCGCCGTCGGTGATCGGCACATGGGCGATGATGGTCTTGCCGATGTTGGCCTGCCAGATCCGCACCACGGCCATGCCGTTCTGTGGGATGCGACCGGCGTCCACCAAACCACTGCTGATAGCGAATGAACCGACCGCCGCCGACAGATTGCCGCAGTTGCCACTCCAGTCCACGAACGGCTTGTCGATGGACACCTGGCCGAACAGGTAATCGACATCGTGGTCGGCCCGGGTGCTCTTGGACAGGATCACAGTCTTGCTGGTGCTGGACGTCGCGCCGCCCATGCCATCGATCTGCTTCTCGTACGGGTCGGGGCTGCCGATCACCCGCAGCAACAGGGCATCCCGTGCGGCGCCTGGGACGCGGGCCGCTTCGGGCAGGTCTTGCAGGCTGAAGAACACGCCTTTGCTGGTGCCGCCACGCATATAGGTAGCGGGAATTCTGATTTGCGGTGCGTGAGCCATGATGCTCCTCAAGCGGACACCCCGGGTGTCCGCAGCTGTGATTTAGACGGCAACCGCCGATTCAAGGAAGTCCTGGGCAAAGCGTTGCAGCACGCCCCCGGCTTCATAGATCGACACTTCTTCAGCGGTATCGAGGCGGCAGGTCACCGGCACTTCGACGCGCTCGCCGTTCTTGCGAGTGATGACCAGGGTCAGCGTCGCACGCGGGGTGCGCTCGCCGATCACGTCATAGATTTCGCTGCCATCGATGCCCAGGGTCTTGCGATCGGTGCCGGGCTTGAACTCCAGCGGCAACACGCCCATGCCCACCAGGTTGGTGCGGTGGATGCGCTCGAAACCCTCGGCGGCGATCGCCTCTACACCGGCCAGGCGCACGCCCTTGGCCGCCCAGTCCCGCGACGAACCCTGGCCGTAGTCGGCGCCGGCAATGATGATCAGCGGCTGCTTGCGCTCCATGTAGGTCTCGATGGCTTCCCACATGCGCATGACCTTGCCTTCCGGCTCGACCCGGGCCAGGGAGCCCTGCTTGACCTTGCCGTTTTCCTGGACCATTTCGTTGAACAGTTTCGGGTTGGCGAAGGTGGCGCGTTGCGCGGTCAGGTGGTCGCCACGGTGGGTCGCGTAGGAGTTGAAGTCTTCTTCCGGCAGGCCCATTTTCGCCAGGTATTCACCCGCGGCGCTGTCCAGCATGATGGCGTTGGACGGCGACAGGTGATCGGTGGTGATGTTGTCCGGCAGCACCGCCAGCGGGCGCATACCCTTGAGCGGCCGCGCACCGGCCAGCGCGCCTTCCCAATACGGCGGACGACGAATGTAGGTGCTTTGTGGGCGCCAGTCGTACAGCGGCGTCACTTTCGGCCCGGTGTCTTCCTGGATGGCGAACATCGGGATGTACACCTGGCGGAACTGCTCGGGTTTCACCGAGGCCTTGACCACCGCATCGATTTCTTCGTCGCTCGGCCAGATGTCCTTGAGGCGGATTTCCCGACCGTCCACCACGCCCAGTACATCCTTCTCGATGTCGAAGCGGATGGTCCCGGCGATGGCATAAGCGACCACCAGCGGCGGCGAGGCGAGGAACGCCTGCTTGGCGTACGGATGGATACGCCCGTCGAAGTTGCGGTTGCCCGACAACACGGCGGTGGCGTACAGGTCGCGGTCGATGATTTCCTGTTGGATCACCGGGTCCAGCGCGCCGGACATGCCGTTGCAGGTGGTGCAGGCGAACGCCACCACGCCGAAGCCCAATTGCTCCAGCTCTTTGGTCAGGCCCGCTTCATCCAGGTACAGCGCCACGGTTTTCGAACCCGGCGCCAGGGACGACTTGACCCACGGCTTGCGCACCAAGCCCAGGCGGTTGGCGTTGCGCGCCAGCAGGCCGGCGGCGATCACGTTGCGCGGGTTGCTGGTGTTGGTGCAACTGGTGATCGCAGCGATGATCACCGCGCCGTCGGGCATTTGACCCGGCACATCGTCCCACTGGCCGGAAATGCCTTTGGCAGCCAGATCCGACACCGCGACACGGGCGTGCGGGTTGCTCGGACCGGCCATGTTGCGCACCACCGACGACAGGTCGAAGGTCAGGCCCCGCTCGTATTGCGCGCCCTTGAGCTTGTCAGCCCACAGGCCTGCTTGCTTGGCGTAGGTCTCGACCAGTCGCACCTGGTCGTCTTCGCGCCCGGTGAGTTTCAAGTAATCGATGGTTTGCTGGTCGATGTAGAACATCGCCGCCGTGGCGCCGTATTCCGGGGCCATGTTGGAAATGGTCGCGCGGTCGCCCAAGGTCAGGGCACTGGCGCCTTCGCCGAAAAACTCCAGCCAGGCACCGACAACTTTTTGCTTGCGCAGGAATTCGGTCAGCGCCAGCACCATGTCGGTGGCGGTGATGCCCGGTTGCAGCTTGCCGGTCAGCTCGACGCCGATGATTTCCGGCAGGCGCATCCACGAGGCGCGACCGAGCATGACGCTTTCGGCTTCCAGGCCACCGACGCCAATGGCGATCACACCCAGGGCATCGACGTGCGGCGTGTGGCTGTCGGTGCCCACGCAAGTATCGGGGAACGCCACGCCGTCACGCTGCTGGATCACCGGGGACATTTTTTCCAGGTTGATCTGGTGCATGATCCCGTTGCCCGGCGGAATCACGTCGACGTTCTTGAAGGCCTTCTTGGTCCAGTTGATGAAGTGGAAGCGGTCTTCGTTGCGCCGGTCTTCGATGGCGCGGTTCTTGGCGAAGGCTTGCGGGTCGGAACCACCGCTTTCCACCGCCAGGGAGTGGTCGACGATCAGTTGGGTCGGGACCACCGGGTTGACCTGCGCCGGGTCACCGCCCTGCAAGGCGATGGCGTCGCGCAGACCAGCCAGGTCCACCAGCGCGGTCTGGCCGAGGATGTCATGGCACACCACGCGGGCCGGGAACCACGGGAAGTCCAGGTCGCGCTTGCGCTCGATCAGTTGCAGCAGCGACTCGCCCAGCGTGGCCGGGTCGCAGCGCCGCACCAGGTTCTCCGCCAGCACGCGGGAGGTGTACGGCAGGCCGTCGTAGGCGCCAGGGCGAATGGCATCCACCGCCTCACGAACGTCGAAATAATCCAGCGAAGTGCCGGGCAGCGGTTTGCGAAATTCTGTGTTCATCGTCAGGACTCGGTCACGGTGGTTTCAGAAGGGTTGGCGCCGGACTTGAAGCGACCCCGGCCCCTGTGGGAGCGAGCTTGCTCGCGATAGCGGTGTATCAGTCGACATTAATGTTGAATGTCAGTACGCAATCGCGAGCAAGCTCGCTCCCACAGGGTTTCGGGGGTATCCAGTTCCTGCGGCTAGAACCCTCCAGCTCAGCGTTGTTCGATTGGCACGAACTTGCGCTGTTCGACGCCGGTGTATTCGGCGCTCGGTCGGATGATGCGGTTGTTGGCGCGTTGTTCGAACACGTGGGCGGCCCAGCCGGTCAGGCGCGAGCAAACGAAGATCGGCGTGAACAGCTTGGTCGGGATGCCCATGAAGTGGTACGCCGAGGCATGGTAGAAATCGGCGTTGGGGAACAGTTTCTTCTGCTCCCACATGGTCTTGTCGATGGCTTCGGAGACCGGGAACAGCACCGTATCGCCCACTTCATCGGCGAGTTTTTTCGACCAGCCCTTGATCACCTCGTTGCGCGGGTCGTTGTCCTTATAGATCGCGTGACCGAAGCCCATGATCTTGTCCTTGCGCGCCAGCATGCCGAGGGTGCCTTCGATGGCCTCCTGCGGTGAGCTGAAGCGCTCGATCATTGCCATCGCCGCTTCGTTGGCACCGCCATGCAACGGGCCGCGCAGCGAGCCGATGGCGGCGGTGATGCAGGAGAACAGATCCGACAGAGTGGAGGCGCAAACCCGGGCGGTGAAGGTCGAGGCGTTGAATTCGTGCTCGGCGTAGAGGATCAGCGAAACGTTCATCACCTTGACGTGCAGCTCGCTCGGCTTCTTGCCGTGCAGCAGGTGCAGGAAATGGCCGCCGATGGACACTTCGTCGGTCACACACTCGATGCGCTGGCCTTCGTGGCTGAAGCGATACCAGTAGCACATGATCGCCGGGAACGCGGCCAGCAGGCGGTCGGTCTTGTCGTGCTGCTCGGAAAAGTCTTCCTCGGGTTCCAGGTTGCCCAGGAACGAGCAGCCGGTGCGCATGACGTCCATCGGGTGGGCGTCGGCGGGGATGCGCTCCAAAACCTCTTTCAAGGCTTGGGGCAAGTCCCGCAACTGGCGCAGTTTACCGGTGTAGGCGTCCAGCTGTGCCTGGGTCGGCAGCTCGCCGTACAGCAGCAGGTAGGCCACTTCTTCAAATTGCGCATCCGCCGCCAGGTCGCGAACGTCGTAGCCGCGATAAGTCAGGCCGGCGCCCGACTGGCCTACGGTGGACAATGCGGTTTGCCCGGCCACCTGGCCGCGGAGCCCGGCGCCACTGAGTACTTTTGCTTCGGCCATTTGCTGTCTCCATTTTCTTGAATTTGTAGGGGAGTCGCGCCTTACTTCTTCGCCGCGAACAACGCATCGAGCTTCTGCTCGAAGGTGTGGTAGTCGATGCGATCGTAAAGCTCCATGCGGGTCTGCATGGTGTCGATGACATTCTGTTGCGTGCCGTCGCGGCGGATCGCGGTGTAGACGTTCTCGGCCGCCTTGTTCATCGCGCGGAAGGCCGACAACGGGTAGAGCACCAGGGACACGTCGGCACCGGCCAGCTGTTCGGTGGTGTACAGCGGGGTCGCGCCGAACTCGGTGATATTGGCCAGGATCGGCGCTTTCACGCGGCTGGCGAACAGCTTGTACATCTCAAGCTCGGTGATGGCCTCCGGGAAAATCATGTCGGCACCGGCCTCGATACAGGCCGCGGCGCGGTCCAGGGCTGATTCCAAGCCTTCCACCGCCAGGGCATCGGTACGGGCCATGATCACGAAGCTGTCATCGGTACGGGCATCGACGGCGGCCTTGATGCGGTCGACCATCTCTTGCTGCGAGACGATTTCCTTGTTCGGACGATGGCCGCAACGCTTGGCGCCGACCTGGTCCTCGATATGAATGGCCGCCGCGCCGAACTTGATCATCGACTTGACCGTGCGCGCCACGTTGAACGCCGAGGAACCGAACCCGGTGTCCACGTCCACCAGCAGCGGCAGGTCGCACACGTCGGTGATACGGCGCACATCGGTCAGCACGTCATCCAGGCCGGTGATGCCCAGGTCCGGCACGCCGAGGGAGCCGGCGGCCACGCCGCCGCCCGACAGGTAGATCGCCTTGAAACCGGCGCGTTTGGCCAGCAGCGCGTGGTTGGCGTTGATCGTGCCCACCACTTGCAGCGGATGCTCGATGGCGACCGCATCGCGGAAACGCTGGCCTGGCGTGCTCTTGCTGGAACTCATGACTCACCTCGTTCAGTGGCGGCGCTGTCCTGGAAATGACGCGCAATGTTGCGTTTGGACGCACCGATGTGCCGGCGCATCAATAATTCAGCCAGTTCGCCGTCACGGTCGGCGATGGCGTCTAGAATCCGGTGGTGCTCGGCGAAGGCCTGGCGCGGACGGTTAGGCGTGGTGGAAAACTGGATGCGATACATGCGCACCAGTTGGTACAGCTCGCCGCACAGCATTTGCGTCAGGGTGCGGTTGCCGCTGCCCTGGATGATCCGGTAATGGAAGTCGAAATCGCCTTCCTGCTGGTAATAACCGACACCGGCCTGGAACGCCGCATCGCGTTCGTGGGTTTCCAGCACCCGGCGCAGCTCGTCGATTTCTTCCAGGGTCATGCGTTCGGCCGCCAGGCGGCAGGCCATGCCTTCGAGGGATTCACGGATTTCGTAGAGTTCCAGCAGCTCGGCATGGCTCAGCGACACCACCCGGGCACCGACGTGAGGCACACGCACCAGCAGGCGCTGGCCTTCCAGGCGATGGATCGCCTCGCGCAGCGGCCCGCGGCTGATGCCGTAGGTGCGCGCCAGCTCGGGCTCGGAGATCTTGCTGCCAGGGGCGATCTCGCCTTTGACGATGGCGGCCTGGATACGTCGGAAGACGTTCTCGGAGAGGGTCTCCGAATCGTCCTGGGCCATCACCGGGGGTTCGAGCTGATCGAGCATATTGTCGACACCTTTAAAAACAATATGGCAAAAACTAACCAATAGCGACGTTAACGTCAAAGAAAAAATCAACATTGTCGACAATCGTCTAATAAGCCCATCCGCCATAACCGCTCGTTTGAATGCGTCGTAGCGTCCGGCCAGCGGTGGCGTCAGAAAACCACCGTGCTAGAATGCCGCGCGATTTGCCGCTCTCCTTTTATAGGGAAGGCTGCCCAGGGAGCTTGTGCAGTAATGCCAGGGCCTGAACCGATAAACGGAACGCTGCGCACCAGGATCTATGACACTCAAGCCCTTCACCGCTGCTCTTTATTTCATGTGCCTGCCGGGGCTTGCCGTGGCGGGTGAAAAAACCGTGTACGGCCTCAACGAATACGCCGCCCTGCAGGGCATCGACCTGGAGGTCGCCGCCAAGCTGGACACCGGCGCCAAGACCGCGTCCCTCAGTGCCCGGGACATCAAGCGTTTCAAGCGCAATGGCGAATCCTGGGTGCGCTTTTACCTGGCCATCGACGCGGCCCACTCGCACCCCATCGAACGTCCGCTGGCCCGGGTCAGCAAGATCAAGCGCCGCGCCGGTGACTACGACCCGGAAGAAGGCAAGAAATACACGGCCCGGCCGGTCATCGAACTGGACATCTGCATGGGCTCGGCCCTGCGCAGCATCGAAGTGAACCTGACCGACCGCAGCGCCTTCCAATACCCGTTGCTGATCGGTTCCGAGGCGCTCAAGCGCTTCGACGCGCTGGTCGACCCCAGTCTTAAATACGCTGCCGGCAAACCCGCCTGCGCCAATGCCGCTCAAACCGCAGAGTAATTCCAATGCGCTCCCTTACCCTCCATCTGAAAATGCTGATCGCCATCCTGGTGGTGCTGGGCCTGTCGGTGACGGCCTATCAGATTTTCGTGCTCGGCATTCCGGTCACCGAAGACGCCACCGACGACTTGTGGAACATCGACGCCAAGGTCGAGTTCGTGCCCAATGCCAAGGACCCGGTGAAGATCCAGATGTTCGTGCCACCGCTGAGCCGCGACTATGTGAGCCTCAACGAGAGTTTCATTTCCAATAATTACGGCGTGGCGGTGAACCGGGTCGACGGTAACCGCAAGGTGACGTGGTCGGCCCGTCGCGCCAAGGGCAACCAGACCCTGTATTACCGCCTGGTGCTGACCAAGCGCTACAGCGCCGAGAAAACCAAGGTCAAGGGCCCGACCTTCCGCGACAGCATCGCCGTCGAAGGCCCGGAGAAACTGGCCGCCGAAGCCCTGCTCGCGCCGATCCGCCAGCATTCGGCCGACGTCGAGACATTCATCAGCGAAGCGATCAAGCGGGTCAACAACCTCAACGACGACAACGTCAAGCTGTTGCTGGCCGGCGACCCTTCCTCGGCCAACAAGGCGCGCATCGTCGAACTGGTGCTGTCCATCGCCCACGTGCCGGTGGAAAAGGTCCACACCATCCGCCTGGTGGCCGAGCAGCCGCAGACACCTGAGCTGTGGCTGCGCAGCTTCAACGGCACCGACTGGCTGTATTTCAACCCGGACACCGGCGAACAGGGCCTGCCCACCGACCGCCTGCTGTGGTGGACCGGCGATGAAAACCTGATCACCGTCGATGGCGGCAAGAAAGCCACCGTTACCTTCAGCATGAACAACAGCGAAATGAACGCCATTCGCCTGGCCAAGCTGACGGACGAGAACACCGACGCCAACTTCCTCGAATACTCGCTCTACGGCCTGCCGCTGCAGACCCAGCAAACCTTCATGATCATGGTGATGATCCCGATCGGCGTGCTGGTGATCCTGATCCTGCGCAACCTGATCGGCCTGCAGACCCTCGGGACTTTCACCCCGGTGCTGATCGCCCTGGCCTTCCGCGAGACCCAACTGGGTTTTGGCATCATCCTGTTCACGGTGATCACCACGCTGGGCCTGTCGCTGCGTTCGTACCTGGAGCACCTCAAGCTGCAGATGCTGCCAAGGCTCTCGGTGGTGCTGACGTTCGTGGTGGTGCTGATCGCCGCCATCAGCCTGTTCAGCCATAAGCTGGGCCTGGAGCGCGGCTTGTCGGTGGCGTTGTTCCCGATGGTGATCCTGACCATGACCATCGAACGCCTGTCCATCACCTGGGAAGAACGCGGCGCCGGCCACGCGATGAAAGTCGCCATCGGCACCCTGTTCGCCGCGTCCCTGGCGCACCTGATCATGAGCGTGCCGGAACTGGTGTACTTCGTGTTTACCTTCCCGGCGATCCTGCTGATCCTGGTGGGCTTCATGCTGGCCATGGGTCGTTATCGCGGCTACCGCCTGACCGAGCTGGTACGGTTCAAGGCCTTCCTCAAGGCAGACTCCTGATGTTCGGCTTCTGGAAGACCTGGAAGGCCCTGGAAGCCCGGGGCATCATGGGCATCAACCGGCGTAACGCCGACTATGTGCTCAAGTACAACAAGCGCAGCCTGTACCCCATCGTCGATGACAAGATCATCACCAAGGAACGGGCCATCGCCGCCGGCATTCATGTGCCGGAACTGTACGGGGTGATCTCCACCGAGAAGGAAATCGACAAGCTCGACGAGATCATCGGCGGACGCACCGACTTCGTGATCAAGCCGGCCCAGGGCGCTGGCGGCGACGGCATCATCGTCATCGCCGACCGCTTCGAAGGCCGCTATCGCACGGTGTCCGGCAAGATCATCAGCCATGAGGAAATCGAGCACCATGTCTCCAGCATCCTCACCGGCCTGTATTCCTTGGGTGGGCACCGTGACCGGGCGCTGATCGAATACCGCGTGACGCCGGACCAGATCTTCAAGAGCATCAGCTACGAAGGCGTGCCGGACATCCGCATCATTGTACTGATGGGCTATCCGGTGATGGCCATGCTGCGCTTGCCAACCCGCCAGTCCGGCGGCAAGGCCAACCTGCACCAAGGCGCCATCGGCGTGGGCGTCGACCTCGCCACCGGCCTGACCCTGCGCGGCACCTGGCTGAACAACATCATCACCAAACACCCCGACACCACCAACGCGGTGGACGGCGTGCAACTGCCCTACTGGGACGGATTCATGAAGCTGGCCGCCGGTTGCTATGAACTATGCGGGCTGGGCTACATCGGCGTCGACATGGTGCTGGACCAGGAAAAAGGCCCGTTGATCCTGGAATTGAACGCACGGCCAGGCCTGAACATCCAGATCGCCAACGACTGCGGCCTGACCTTGCGCACCCACGCGGTGGAAGCCCACCTGGAAGAACTCAAGGCCCGCGGCGTTACCGAAACCGTGGAAGAACGCGTGGCGTTTGCCCAGGCGTTGTTTGGGCATATTCCGCCGGTTGAGGGTTGAGGCTGCCCCCTCTGTGGTGAGGGGATTTATCCCCTCGCCACAGAGTGTTCACACCCAAATATCTTCGATAACCCCATACTTGCCCATCTCCGACATCCCTCTAGGAGCAAATCCTACAGAGGGATTACAATCGCTCCCCCGCCTGAACGGCTGACCTGCCCCGCCCATGCCAACCTGCTCCGTACACCCGCTGCCCTACCGCGCCAACCCCGCCGAGTATTTCGCGGCGATCCGTCATGCCCCTGGCAGCGTGCTGCTCGACAGTGGCCGGCCGAGTGCCGAACGTGGGCGTTACGACCTGCTCAGCGCCTGGCCATTGGTGCAACT
The DNA here is from genome assembly GCF_019956035.1 of Pseudomonas sp. A-RE-22. Classification (NCBI taxonomy): domain Bacteria; kingdom Pseudomonadati; phylum Pseudomonadota; class Gammaproteobacteria; order Pseudomonadales; family Pseudomonadaceae; genus Pseudomonas; species Pseudomonas sp. A-RE-22. The sequence goes on along the minus strand of NZ_JAHBCZ010000048.1, from coordinate 13,510 downwards.
GGCGGTGTTGCCGGACGAAAGCGGTAGCGATTTCCTGCAACGCCTGCGTATTCAGCTGACGCTGCTAGGTGACGCGGAACTACCGACCACGGTGCAATTGCCCTTTGCCGGCGGCCTGATCGGCTACTTGAGCTATGACTTCGGCCGACACCTCGAAACCTTGCCTTCCCACGCCAAGGACGACCTGCAACTGCCCGACGCGCGTTTTGGCGTGTACGACTGGGCGCTGGTCAGCGATCACCAGGCCGGCACCAGCCAATTGGTGTTCCACCCTCATTGTGGCGAAGGCGAACGCCAGCGCCTGATCGCGCTGTTCAGCCAGCCGACCGCGGCATCCGTTGGCGTCTTCAGCCTCGAAGGACCGATGACCCCCGACCTCAGCGCCGAAGCCTATCGACAGGCCTTCGAACGTATCCAGGCGTATATCCAGGCGGGTGACTGCTACCAGGTCAACTTTGCCCAGCGCTTCCGCGCGCCCTGCCAGGGCGATGCCTGGGCCGCTTACCAGGCGCTGCGGACGGCGTGCCCGACGCCGTTTTCCGGCTTCCAGAGCCTGCCCGATGGCGGCGCGGTGCTGAGCCTGTCCCCCGAACGCTTCGTCAAGGTCAGCGAAGGCCAGGTGGAAACCCGGCCAATCAAGGGCACCCGGCCCCGCGGCACAACACCCAGCGAAGACGCGGCCCACGCCGCCGAGCTGCTGGCCAGCCCCAAGGACCGGGCGGAAAACCTGATGATCGTCGACCTGCTGCGCAACGACCTGGGCCGCACGTGCCGCATCGGCTCGGTACGGGTGCCGGAGTTGTTCAGCCTGGAAAGCTACCCGAACGTGCATCACCTGGTCAGCAGCGTGACCGGCGAGTTGGCTGTGGGTAAAGACGCCCTCGACCTGATTGCCGGCAGCTTTCCCGGCGGCTCGATCACCGGCGCGCCGAAAATCCGCGCCATGCAAATCATCGACGAACTCGAACCGACCCGACGCGGCCTGTATTGCGGCTCGTTGCTGTACCTGGACGTGCGCGGGGAAATGGACAGCTCCATCGCCATCCGCAGTCTGCTGGTCAAGGATGGGCAGGTATGCTGCTGGGGCGGCGGCGGGATTGTCGCGGACTCGGATTGGGAGGCCGAGTATCAGGAGTCGATTACCAAGGTGAAGGTGCTGCTGGAAACCTTGCAGAACCTCTGAACAAGTCCCAGGCCTGACACAAAACCTTGTGGGAGCGAGCTTGCTCGCGATTGCGTTGGGTCAGCAGCCTTTGTGCTGGCTGATGCACCGCTATCGCGAGCAAGCTCGCTCCCACAGGTTTTGTACCTACAGTAATGGCGTCTGTTACAGGCTCAGGCTGCGGTTCGAAGCCTTGAGGAATTCCTGCTTCAACTCGGCAAAGCTGTGCACCGCCGGGAATTGCGGGAATTCACGGATCACGTTTTCAGGCGCATGGAACAGAATCCCCGCATCGGCTTCGCCCAGCATCGTAGTGTCGTTGTAGGAATCCCCCGCCGCGATCACCCGGTAGTACAGGCTCTTGAAGGACAGGACCGACTGGCGCTTGGGATCTTTCTGACGCAACTGGTAGCCGGTCACCCGCCCGCTGTCATCGGTAATCAAGCGATGGCAGAGCAACGTCGGGAAGCCCAACTGGCGCATCAACGGCTGGGAAAATTCGTAGAACGTGTCGGAAAGAATCACCACCTGGAAGCGCTCACGCAGCCAGTCGACGAATTCGATGGCGCCGTCCAGCGGCTTGAGGGTGGCGATGACTTCCTGGATGTCGGAAAGCTTGAGGCCGTGTTCATCGAGGATGCGCAACCGTTGCTTCATCAGCACGTCGTAGTCGGGAATGTCCCGAGTGGTTGCCCTGAGGGAGTCAATCCCGGTTTTTTCAGCGAAGGCGATCCAGATCTCCGGGACCAGTACACCTTCCAGGTCGAGACAGGCAATTTCCACAAGACACTCCCATTTTTTCTGATGTTTATCGGTTGAGCGAACAAAAGGCTTGCCGACTCTAGCCATTCGTCGAAGCCTGCGCAACGCACAGGAACGCGCCAGCCCCGACAGCTTTTGTTACCATCAGCCCCATATAGAGCGCCCAGCGCCACCGACCTGTAGGAAACCGCCCTGATGAGCCCATCGTTTGACGTCGTGGAACTCGCCACGACCTATGCCAACAAGTCCCCGCAGGACATCCTCAAACTGGCCTTCGCCGAATTCGGCGACGAGCTGTGGATATCCTTCAGCGGCGCCGAAGACGTGGTGCTGGTGGACATGGCCTGGAAACTGAACAAGAACGTCAAGGTGTTCAGCCTCGACACCGGCCGCCTGCACCCGGAAACCTATCGTTTCATCGACCAAGTGCGCGAGCACTACAAGATCGACATCGAGCTGGTTTCGCCGGACTACACGAAACTTGAACCCTTCGTGAAGGAAAAAGGCCTGTTCAGCTTCTACAAGGACGGTCACGGCGAGTGCTGTGGCATCCGCAAGATCGAACCATTGCGGCGCAAACTGACCGATGTCCGCGCCTGGGCCACCGGCCAGCGCCGCGACCAGAGCCCCGGCACCCGCAGCCAGGTGGCGGTGTTGGAAATCGACACGGCGTTTTCCACTCCGGAGCGTACCCTGTACAAGTTCAACCCCCTGTCGCAGATGACCAGCGAAGAAGTCTGGGGTTACATCCGCATGCTGGAGCTGCCTTACAACAGCCTGCATGAACGCGGTTTCATCAGCATCGGCTGCGAGCCCTGCACCCGCCCGGTGCTGCCAAACCAGCACGAGCGCGAAGGCCGTTGGTGGTGGGAAGAAGCCACGCAGAAAGAATGCGGGCTGCACGCCGGTAACATCATCGCCAAATCCAAGACCGTCTAAGCGTCCGCCGCACCCTGTACACAAAAATGTCACTACAAGTGGCATTTTTGTGTGCACTTATTACGTTACTGCCCCCAAAGGTTACACACACCTTCCCGCCTCGCCTGCCCTTCCAACTCCACTGGCGTTCGCCAAAAAATAAATACCTGTTTAAACGGTCAGTTTTAAATCACGGTATTTCAGTTAGTTACTCAACGATCATAACGAAACGAAATTAGTGCTTCTTCGAATAGATCCGTAAGTGGCATAGATCTGGCTTTAGTCGACACATGTTTTGTATACAACTTATATAAAACATACACACACTTTAGATCCGCAAGCCTGAAGCGCCCTATCCCGTACAGGCTGCAGATGCCCCGTAATCAATGATGCTCGCCCGCCGCGACGAAGATTTGTCGAGCTCCGCGCTCATGCACAGTCATCGCTGCGCCGAGAATCAGGAGCCTGCCGGAATGCGTACAAGTCTCTCCAATAACATCGCGCTGGATCTGCCCTCCACCACCACGGCCCTCGACGACAACACTGCCGCGTCCCTGGCCCTGAGCCCGAGGCTGCACAACAAAGACCTGGCGCCGACCAAGGCCGAAGGTCGACGCTGGGGTCGCTACAGCATCTTTGCCCTGTGGACCAACGACGTGCACAACATCGCCAACTACTCCTTCGCCATCGGCCTCTATGCCCTGGGCCTGGGTGGCTGGCAGATCTTGCTGTCCCTCGGGATAGGCGCGGCGCTGGTGTATGGCTTCATGAACCTGTCCGGCTACATGGGCCAGAAAACCGGGGTGCCGTTCCCGGTGATCAGCCGGATCAGCTTCGGGATCCATGGCGCGCAGATTCCGGCCTTGATCAGGGCGGTCATCGCCATTGCCTGGTTCGGTATCCAGACCTACCTGGCGTCGGTGGTGTTCCGGGTGTTGCTGGTGGCGATCCACCCGAGCTTCGCCGACTACGACCACGACTCGATCCTCGGCCTGTCGAGCCTGGGCTGGGTGTGTTTCGTGGCGATCTGGTTCGTTCAACTGGTGATCCTGGCCTACGGCATGGAAACAGTGCGCCGCTACGAAGGTTTTGCCGGGCCGGTGATCCTGGTGACTGTCGCCGCCCTGGCCGGTTGGATGTATACCCAGGCCGACGCCACCATTGCCTGGTCGATCCGCGAACCGCTGACCGGAGGCGAGATGTGGCGCAATATCTTTGCCGGTGGCGCGCTGTGGCTGTCGATCTACGGCACCTTGATTCTCAATTTCTGCGACTTCGCCCGCTCCTCGCCGTGCCGCCGGACCATCGTCGTCGGCAATTTCTGGGGCCTGCCGGTGAACATCCTGGTGTTTGCCGGGATCACCATCCTGCTCTGCGGTGCGCAGTTCCAGATCAATGGGCAAATCATTGAAAGCCCGACCCAGGTGATTGCCTCGATCCCCAACACCTTCTTCCTCGTGTTGGGCTGCCTGGCCTTCCTGATCGTCACCGTGGCGGTGAACATCATGGCCAACTTCGTCGCCCCGGCCTTTGTGCTCAGCAACCTGGCGCCCAAATACCTGACCTTCCGCCGCGCCGGGTTGATCAGCGCCGCCATTGCCGTGCTGATCCTGCCGTGGAACCTCTACAACAGCCCGCTGGTGATCGTGTATTTCCTGTCCGGCCTCGGCGCCCTGCTCGGGCCGCTGTACGGCGTGATCATGGTCGACTACTGGCTGCTGCGAAAAGGCCGCATCAACGTGCCGCAACTGTATAGCGAGGACCCAAACGGGGCGTATTTCTACAGCAATGGAGTCAACCTGCGGGCGGTGGCAGCGTTCATTCCAGCGGCGCTGATCGCGATTATCCTGGCGCTGGTGCCTGGTTTTGACAGCGTTTCACCATTCTCCTGGCTGATTGGCGCTTCGATTGCAGGGCTGCTGTACCTGATCATCGCCAAGCGCCAGCCGTACTACGAGGACGTCAGCGGCGAATCCATCGCTGTGGATAACGTCAATCATTGATTGCTCAAGCGGCCCGCCAGGTTCGGGCCACTTATTTTTATGTGTTAAGGAGGACAGCTCATGCGAATTCTCGTGGTCAACGTCAACACCACCGAATCCATCACCCAGGCCATCGCCCGCCAGGCCCAGGCCGTCGCCGCCCCGGGCACCGAGATCGTCGGGCTCACGCCGCATTTCGGTGCCGACTCGATCGAGGGCAATTTTGAAAGTTACCTGGCGGCCATCGCGGTGATGGACCGGGTGATGTCCTACGACCAGCCGTTCGACGCGGTGATCCAGGCCGGTTATGGCGAACACGGTCGTGAAGGCTTGCAGGAACTGCTCAACGTGCCGGTGGTGGACATCACCGATGCCGGCGCCAGCACCGCCATGTTCCTCGGCCACGCTTACTCGGTGGTCACCACCCTGGACCGCACCGTGCCGCTGATCGAAGACCGGCTCAAGCTGTCCGGCCTGTTCGACCGCTGCGCCTCGGTACGGGCCAGTGGTTTGGCGGTGCTTGAACTGGAGCAGGATCCGCAACGGGCGATTGAAGCCATCGTCCAACAGGCTGAACTGGCAGTGAGCCAGGACAAGGCCGAAGTGATCTGCCTGGGCTGCGGCGGCATGGCCGGGCTCGACGAGCAGATCCGCCAGCGCACCGGCGTGCCGGTGGTCGATGGGGTGACGGCGGCGGTGACCATTGCCGAAGCGCTGGTGCGGCTGGGGTTGTCGACGTCGAAAGTACGCACTTACGCGACGCCTCGGCCCAAGACCATCATTGGCTGGCCGGGGCGGTTTGGGCGGTGAGTTCACGGTTTTAGACTGAGGTGCCCCCTTCGCGAGCAGGCTCGCTCCCACAGGGATTTTTGGCGATCACGAAATGTGTGGTCGCTACAAAACCAGTGTGGGAGCGAGCTTGCTCGCGATTGGGGCCAACTCGATTCCAAGCCCGGCTCAAACCGCACTGAACCGCCGCGCCAACCCCTGCTCGGAAAACTGCTCGATGATGAAATCCACAAACGCCCGGGTCTTGCCCGGCAACAGTTTGTGTTCGGCGTAGTAGATGGAGATGTTGCCATCGTCGACATACCAGTCCGGCAGCACCCGCTGCAGCGTCCCGTTTTCCAGGAAGGGAACGGCGATCGGCATGCTCACCAGGCCGATGCCCAACCCTTGGGCGGCGGCCGCGCAGTCGGCTTCCGAATCACTCATGGTCATGCGCGTCTTGAGCGTCAGCGGGCTGTGTTCCCGATTGCGGCTGGTCAGTTGCCAGGAACGCACCCGCCCGGTCTGTGGTGAGCGAATCAGGATGCCTTGATGCAGTGACAGATCTTCCGGTTCTGTCACGGCGGCATGCGCTTGCAGATAGTCCGTTGATGCAACCAGCACCCGATGAGCCACCGTCAACTTGCGCGCCACCACCCCCTGGGGCAGCTCGAAACCGCCGCCGATGGCGGCATCGAAGCCCTGGCCGATCAGGTCCACCTGGCGATTATCGAAATGCCAGTCGGGGTTGATCGCCGGATAACGTCGCAGAAACTCCCCCAGCAACGGCACGACATACAATCGACCGAACGCCGTGCCCATGCTCACTTTCAGCGTCCCCGCCGGTTGCCCGCCGGCGCTGGCCAGGTTGGCGACGGCGTTCTGGATGGTGTTGAAGCTGCTACCGACTTCCCCCAAGAACAACTGGCCGGCTTCGGTCAGCCTCAGGCTTCGGGTGCTACGCTGGAACAGGCGTACGCCCATTCGCGCCTCCAGCTTGGCGACGCTTTTACCCACCGCGGCCGGGGTCACGCTCAGACGTCGCGCCGCCTCGGCAAAGCTGCCGACTTCGGCACTGCGCACGAAGCATTCGATACTGTTGAAGGTCTCCATGAGCCTCACTCTAAACTTTTGGTTTAGACAGACTATAGCAATGACGGTCTACACAGCCCACGGCACCTTCTTGATACTCGCCCCATCACCGCGGCATCTCGCCCCGGCACTTTTTGGAGATTATCATGAGTAACCAAGCACTGAGCGGTAAAGTCGCCTTGATCCAAGGCGGTTCTCGCGGCATCGGCGCCGCCATCGTCAAACGCCTGGCAGCAGAAGGCGCCGCCGTAGCCTTCACCTACGTCAGCTCTGGCGCAAAATCTGAAGAACTGCAGAACAGCATCACCGCTGCAGGCGGCAAGGCCCTGGCGATCAAGGCCGACAGCGCCGACGCCGAGGCCATCCGTAACGCCGTCGCGGCCACCGTCGAGGCTTTTGGCCGATTGGACATCCTGGTCAACAATGCTGGCGTGCTGGCGATAGGGCCGCTGGATGAATTCAAACTCGAAGATTTCGACCAGACCCTGGCCATCAACGTGCGCAGCGTGTTCATCGCCACTCAGGCCGCTGCGCGGCACATGGGCGAAGGGGGCCGGATCATCAACATCGGCAGCACCAACGCCGACCGCATGCCCTTCGCCGGCGGCGGGCCCTATGCCATGAGCAAAGCCGCGCTGGTGGGCCTGACCAAAGGCCTGGCCCGTGACCTCGGCCCACGCGGCATCACCGTCAACAACGTGCAGCCCGGCCCGGTGGACACCGACATGAACCCGGCCGACAGCGAATTCGCCTCCAGCCTGATGTCGCTGATGGCTGTCGGGCGCTACGGCAACGTCGATGAAATCGCCAGCTTCGTCGCCTACCTGGCAGGGCCGGAAGCCGGTTACATCACCGGCGCCAGCCTGACCATCGACGGTGGTTTCGGCGCCTGATACAGGCATGAAAAAACGCCGGTCATGGCTTTAACCATGACCGGCGTTTTGTTGTGTAGCGCGATGGGGTCAGGCCCACTCCAACTCCGGCAGACCGCAAAGGCTGGGCTGGAACATTTTCAAGGAGCGAATGATCCCGTCGGCGTGGGCGTACTTTTCATCCGCCATGGCCGAATCCGGAATGGCAATGGCGGTCATGCCGGCGGCTTTCGCGGCAGTCACCCCGAACGGCGAATCCTCGAACACCAGGCAGTCGCGCGGCTCGACACCCAGGCGCCGGGCAGCAGTGAGGAAGATATCCGGCGCCGGTTTCGCCGCGCCGACCTCAGGATCATCCGCCGTCACGATGAAGTCGAACAGCGCGAACCATTCCCGGTGCAAGGTGGTTTTCAGTGCGAACGTGGGGCTCGACGAACTGGTGCCCACCGCAATCGGAACGTTGTGGGCCTTCAAATGCCGCACCAGTTCCTCGGCGCCGGGCATCCCCAGGGCATGAGGAAAACGCTCGCGCATCAAGGGCTCGCGGATGACCAGGAACTCTTCGGGGGTGATCGGCAATTCCAGCGCCTGAACGACGTAATTGGCCAGGTCCGTGGCCCCGCGCCCGATGATGTTCTGTTTGACGCTCCAATCGAACGTGCGCCCGTAGCGCTCGGCGATGATGGACGTGACCTCGGTGTAGATCCCCTCGGTGTCCAGCAACAGCCCATCCATGTCGAAAATCACAGCCTTGATCGGGCCAAACTCTTTCAGGGGTGCATTCATCGCATCTGATCCGTTATCAACACAACATTCCAGGGATGGCTCAGGTGCGGCCAGGGCAGCGTGTTCGCCTTAAAGGATTCAGCAGGATAACGAAGGGGGCTTGGAACCGGCAATGGGAAATCTATGGACGGGGTCCGTGACGAGGGAGCTTGTTCCCGCTGGGTTGCGCTCTGTAGGAGCTGCCGGAGGCTGCGATCTTTTGATCTTTCGCTCAGGACTCAATTGACAGGGGAAAGATCGCAGCCTCGTTGCACTCGACAGCTCCTACGGTGCAACCGAGCGGGAGCAAGCGCCCTCGTCACAAAAGCAGATCGATGCCGGATGATGGTGGGACGGCTATTGGCCCGAGCTGCCAGAGCCCGAACCACTGGCACCACTGTCGCTGGTACCGGTTCCTCCGTTGGTCCCACCGCCGGCGTCGGCACCGCCCATCGTGCTGCCTCCACTCATCGAACCGCTCCCGGTGCCGGGACTGGTGCTACTGCCGTTGGCATCGCCGCCGTTGCCGCCGCTCACGGAGCCCGGGGGCAAGGCGTTACCGTTGGCACCGGAGTTGGAGCCGGCCTCCATTTCTGAGGAAGGGGGCATCCCGCCCTTGTCCACGGGGGGCGTGCCGCCCGAAGATTCTGCCAAGGCAGCCAGTGAACTGAGCGAAAGAATCCCGGCGAGTGTCAGCGCTGTCATGTTGGACTTCATCATGGTGAGTCTCCTTTTCAAGATCCTTACCTGATGTGTGGCACGCGTGGCGGGACGATGGTGCCGCTGAATCGACAGACGGACCTGCGATCAGCTCGGCTTGCCGGAGGCATCGTCACCGGCGATGTCCGGGTCATCCGGGGTCGCTTCGACATCCTCATCGTCGCTGGGTACTTGCTCGACGCCCGCATCGTCATCGGGTGGACGCTGGTCGCGGCTCAGGGAGTTGGTGGGCGAAGGCAGCGGGTATTCCGGGGTTTCATCTTCCTCGATCAAGGGAACCTGGGCGTCATCCATCAGGGAACCGGGGTCTTCATTGCCCGGGTCATTGACCACAGGTGCGCCCGAGGAGTCTTGTTCTTCCTGGCCTTGCGTTTGCGGCGTCATGGCACACCTCGCAATTGTTGATGGATGTATGAGTTCGAAGCGGGGGGATGGCAATCGTTCCGGAGATTTTGATTTGCCGTTTTTTTTGGGGGGGGCAGGTTGGAGTGTATATCCGTTTTTTTGGTAACGGCGGCTTATGGTTCCGCCCTTACGGCGGGTCACTTTTGAAAAGCCCGGAAGCCGGCCCAGTCAAAAGTAAGCAAAACGCTTTTATGCCCACCACTCGGCACCTCGCTTAGGCTCGGTGTGCCTGAACACAAGCATTGCTACGTGGGCCACCGTGTGGCGGCCTGATAGCCGACCTGGTTCTCCCGGTCATACACCCATCACATCTGTGGGAGCAAAGCTTGCTCGCGATGGCGGTGGCTCAGTCACATGGATGTTGGGTTTGCTGGCCTCATCGCGAGCAAGCTTTGCTCCCACAGGTGATCTCGGGTGTTCATGAGTTCTATGTTCACTGCGGCCCAATGTGGGAGCGAGCTTGCTCGCGATGGCGGTGGTGCGGTTGCATAGCGGCTGGAGCTGTCTGTTGCGCTTGCTTTGGGCATCAAAAGAAGCAAAAAAAAACGGCGCTTCCCATTTCTGAAAGAAGCGCCGTTTTTTCCAGATGAACAGCATCACGGCACAAGGCCGGGTCTATTCATCCAAGCATCCGCTTAACGATGCTTTCTCTTGTGCTTGTACTTCTTGCCACTGGAGTGACGGTCGTTGTCATTGGACAGGTTGCTGCCCAACGCGCCGCCCGCCGCGCCGCCGATGCCTGCGCCGATGGTGGAGCCGGTCGAGCCGCCCAGACGGTTACCGACAACCGAACCACCGGCCGACCCCAAGCCACCGCCAATGGCCGCTTCGGTGCGGCTGCCCTTGCGAGCGCCTACGGCACTGCCGGCTGCGCCGCCAACGCCCGCGCCAATCGCGGCGCCGGTGCTGCCGCCCATCTGCTGGCCGACCACGTTGCCCAATACACCGCCCAGACCACCGCCGACCGCGGCGGTACCGTCGCCGGCAGCCATCGCGCCCTGGGCAACCACCAACCCCAGTACCAAGGTGGACAAAGTCAAACGCATGATAGAAACCTCAAAAATGCCGCATCGGGGAGAAATGGCCGGTGCGCGCGGGCGCGAGTTTACGCCAGACAGCGTCAGCCATGATGGTTGGACAACAAAACGGGGGTTTATTTTATGACAGGCAAAAAAAAGCCCGCTGGGGAAACGGGCAGGTACTGCTTTCTAACGGATGAGCTGAGAGTACGTACCTGCTTGTGAAAGAAACGTGAAAGTAAATGCCAGTTGAGAAAAGATGAAAAATATTTATGTAGAGAGGCCCCAGAAGCGGAACGCGGAGCGTCCCTGGCGACGTTCCCACGCAGGAGCATGGGAATGAAAAAAACGATCAAAAAAAAGGGCTGCTATGCAGCCCGGCGGGAGCAAGCTCCCCTACCACGATCCGCCGTCACTTTCTGACCGGGACCCTGGGCAAGAACTTGGCCTTCTCCCCTCGCTGCACTTTGGCCACCTTCGTCCTGATGGACTTGATCGGCTCGTCACCGAAGTCCGCATGATAGGCCGACTGGCCACACTGCAACCCTTCATTGATCGGATACGCGGCAGTGTTCTCCTCGCTATACGGTGCTCCCATTGCCTTTCCCCTTCATCGAGGCCCATACCGGCAACAACCGGTTGCCTGACAATATCGACCTTCACGACAATGAGACTAGTCGGTCATCAACAGACTGTTGATTCAACAAAGCCCTTGGCCGACGAATGGAACTCACTGTTTCAAAAAGGAAACACTCATTCAGCCCCCAATATAGTCCGGTTTAGAACCCGGGAAACCTGATCCGCAGAATAGGGCTTGGACAAGAATTCAAAGCCCTCATGGCCGCTGTGGGCCAACTCTTCGCTGTAACCAGAGGTCAGCACCACAGGCAAATCCGGGCGCCGCTGGCGCAGTTCCCTGGCCAGGGCAATGCCGCTGATCCCCGGCATCACCACATCAGAAAATACCGCGTCGAATGCCATCGCATCCGGACCGACCATTTCCAGCGCTTCTTCGGCGTTGGTCGCCCAGGCAGTTTCGTAGCCCAGGTCCTGAAGGATCTGGTTGGCAAAACGCCCCACCTCCAGGTTGTCTTCCACGATCAACACCCGACACTTGCCCTTTTCCGGCAGCAGGTGGGTGAGTTCTTCCTTGACCGGCTCGTGGTTTTTCTCGGGCGCCACTTCTGGAAGGTACAAGGTGAACACCGTGCCCTCGCCCACCACGGTCGAAACATCGACGTTGCCACCGGACTGCTTGGCAAAGCCAAACACCTGGGACAAGCCCAGCCCCGTGCCCTTGCCCACTTCCTTGGTGGTGAAGAAGGGTTCGAAGATGTGCTCGAGCACTGGCGAGTCAATACCGGTACCGGTGTCCGCCAAGGCAATGGCAGCAAAGGATTGCCCGGCCCCGGCATGACCACGGATCGGCGGCATGCCACCGCCGCAACTGAGCCGAAGCCACAGCGTACCCTGGCCATTCATGGCATCCCGGGCATTGAGGGCCATGTTGATCAGCGCGGTCTCGAACTGGCTCAGATCCGCCCGGATGTAACAGGGCCGATCGCACAACTCGACATGGACCTGGATCCGCGCCCCGGTGACGGTTTGCAGCATGTCCCCCAGGCTCTGCACTTGCTTGCCCACATCGATGACTTGCGGCTTCAACGGCTGGCGTCGGGCAAACGCGAGCAACTGGCTGGTCAACTTGGAGGCGCGCTCCACGGTTTCGGACACCGCCGTCATGTAGCGCTGCCGACGCTCCTCGGACAGGCTGGGCATGCGCAGGAAGTCGACCGAAGAACGAATGATGGTCAGCAGGTTGTTGAAGTCATGAGCCACGCCGCCGGTGAGCTGGCCGATGGCTTCGAGCTTTTGCGATTGGCGCAGCGCCGCTTCGGTCTGTTTCAAGCGCGTGGTGCGCTCCTCGACCCGTTCTTCCAGCGTCGCGTTCAATTCGGCCAGGGCCGCCAGGCCTTCGCGCACGGCAGCGTCGGCACGGGCACGCTCGATGTGGGCCCAGGATCGCTCTGTGACTTCCATCAACAGCGCCAGGTCGTTGGATGACCAGACTCGCGGCGTTTTATCGTGGATCGCCATCAGCGCGGTCAATCGCCCGCCCTTGATCAACGGCACGCAGATGGTGGCCGCGATGCCAATGGCCTGGAACGTCGCCGCTTCCTCCGGCGCCAGCTCCTTGAGGTTATCGTTGATCACCAGCGGCTTGCCAGTTCGCAGGTTAGTGACCGCCAGTCGGCCAAAATCAGCCAGTCGATAATGCCCAAGGATATGCGGCGACCCCACCCTGGCCCAATCACCACGAATGGTGAAGCCGTCCTCGTCCTCATCCATGTCCGCGTAGGCACAGTTGGACAGGTTCAGGTGCGCCGCCAGGATCCGTGTGGTGGCTGCCATGATGCTCTGCGGGTCGGTGGCGTTTGCCACGGCATTGCCGATGGCATCCAGCACGGCCAGGCGCTGGGTCATGAACACCGTGGACGTGGTCTCGGTGACCGTATCCAGCATGCCCACGACCTTGCCGAACTGGTCACGGATGGGGCTGTAGCAGAAGGTGAAATAAGCCTGCTCAGGACCGCCGCCGCGCTCAATGACCAGGGGGAAGTTCTCTATAAAGGTCGCTTGCCCATCGAAGGCGCCCTGCACGATCGGCCCGATATCGCTCCAGACCTCCTGCCAAACCTCATTGAACGGCCGCCCCAGCGCCTCGGGCTTGCTGCCGAGGATCGGCAGGAACGCATCGTTGTACAACGTAATCAGGTCCGGCCCCCATACGATGGCCTGGGGAAAATGCGAGGCGAGGCTCAGCGCCACGGTGGTCTTCAATACATCGGGCCACTGGGCAGGCGGCCCGAGCGGCGTGTCCTCCCAAGAATGGCGGCGAACCCGCTCAGCCATTTCTCCATAGCTCTGGAGCCAATCTGTCATTGCGTTCGATCCTTCTGAGCCGCCAATACCAACGAGGGGAAAAGCTTGTGACCCCAAGCAGGGCCGTATTATCCCGCGCTGAATGGGAATGCGCGATTGGAT
>NZ_JAHBCZ010000047.1:0-43213 GCF_019956035.1 Pseudomonas sp. A-RE-22 | reverse complement strand
CTGCTGCACGCCATCAGCAGGCTGAAAAGACTGAGCAAAACGAGCGATCGTAGCGGCATGTGTGGCTCCAGCAAGGTGAATTCCATGGATCTGACGGTAGGCCCGTCTGTATACCGTAAACCCTATGGCTTGTCTTGCCAGTGGGATGCGCTACCATGGCCCTCCCTTTTTTTGTTGCCTGCCACCATGCACTGTCCCTTCTGCGGTGCCAACGACACCAAGGTCATCGACTCGCGACTGGTCGCCGAGGGCGAACAAGTCCGCCGCCGCCGCGAATGCCTGGCTTGCGGCGAACGTTTCACGACGTTCGAGACCGCTGAACTGGTGTTGCCGCGCCTGATCAAAACCGACGGCAGCCGCCAGCCGTTCGATGAAGAAAAACTGCGCGCCGGCATGCAGCGCGCCCTGGAAAAGCGCCCGGTGAGCGTCGAGCGCCTGGAAGCGGCGCTGGTGCACATCAAGCACAAGCTGCGGGCGACCGGTGAGCGCGAGGTCAAATCCCTGGTGGTCGGTGAGTTGGTGATGGCCGAGCTGCAGAAGCTCGATGAAGTCGCCTACATCCGTTTCGCCTCGGTGTACCGGCGCTTCCAGGACCTGAACGAATTCCGCGAAGAAATCGACCGCCTGGCCCGCGAACCGGTGAAAGAATGACCGCCTCGGCGCAGCAGGCCATCCTCGACGCCCACTACATGGCCCGTGCCCTGGAGTTGGCGCGGCGCGGTCACTACACCACCCACCCCAATCCCCGGGTCGGTTGCGTGATCGTGCGTGACGGGCAGATTGTCGGCGAAGGCTGGCACATCCGCGCCGGCGAGCCCCATGCCGAAGTCCATGCCCTGCGCGCCGCTGGCGAACAGGCCCGCGGCGCCACGGCCTACGTGACCCTTGAGCCGTGCAGCCATCACGGGCGTACGCCGCCGTGTGCCGATGCGTTGGTCAACGCCGGCGTGGCGCGGGTGGTGGCGGCGATGCAGGACCCCAACCCGGAAGTCGCCGGGCGTGGCCTGCAACGGCTGGCCCAGGCCGGCATCGCCACCGAAAGCGGCGTGCTGGAGGGCGAAGCACGCAAGCTCAATGAAGGTTTCCTCAAGCGCATGGAGCAGGGCCTGCCGTTCGTGCGGGTCAAGCTCGCCATGAGCCTCGATGGCCGCACCGCCATGGAAAGCGGCGAAAGCCAATGGATCACCGGCCCGGCCGCACGCTCGGCGGTCCAACGCCTGCGCGCCCAGGCCAGTGTGGTATTGACTGGTGCCGACACGGTGCTGGCGGACAACGCCCGGCTGACCGTGCGCGCCGATGAACTGGGGCTCGATGCCGAGCAGACCGCGCTGATCATGAGCCGTCCTCCGCTGCGGGTGCTGGTGGACGGGCGTCTGCGGGTGCCGCTGGATTCCGCGTTTTTCAAAGCCGGCCCGGCGTTGGTCGCTACCTGCATGGCGGTGGAAGAACAGTACGCCAACGGTCCCGAATGCATGATCGTGGCGGGCGATGACGGCCAGGTCGATCTGTATCGCCTGCTGGTGGAACTGGCGGGCCGTGGCGTCAACGAGGTGCTGGTGGAAGCCGGTCCGCGCCTGGCGGGGGCTTTTGCCCGGCAAGGGCTGGTCGACGAGTTCCAGATTTTCATCGCCGGCAAGTTCCTCGGTTCTTCGGCGCGGCCACTGCTGGACTGGCCGCTGGCGCAGATGAAAGACGCCCCGCAGTTGAAAATCACCGAAATCCGCGCCGTGGGCGATGACTGGCGAGTCATCGCCGTTCCCGTTGCGCAGGCGAGCGTATAATTCCCGGCTTTCGCGCAAGCGGCGGCCTGTTCTCGAGGAGGACTCCATGTTTACCGGCATCATCGAATCCATCGGCAGCATTCGTGCACTCACCCCCAAGGGCGGCGATGTGCGGGTCTACGTCGAAACCGGCAAGCTCGACCTGAGCGACGTCAAGTTGGGCGACAGCATCGCGGTAAACGGCGTGTGCCTGACGGCCGTCGAATTACCGGGCAACGGTTTCCTGGCGGACGTCAGCCGCGAAACCCTCGACTGCACGGCCATGAACGACCTCAAGAGCGGCAGCCCGGTCAACCTGGAAAAAGCCCTGACCCCCACCACTCGCCTGGGCGGGCACTTGGTCAGCGGCCACGTGGACGGCGTCGGTGAAGTGGTGTCGCGCACTGATAACGCTCGGGCCGTGGAATTTCGCATCCGCGCGCCGAAGGAACTGGCCAAGTACATCGCCCACAAAGGCTCGATCACCGTCGACGGCACCAGCCTGACGGTCAACGCGGTGGATGGCGCCGAATTCCTGCTGACGATCATTCCCCACACCCTGAGCGAAACCATCATGGCCTCGTACCGGCCAGGTCGCCGGGTCAACCTGGAAGTCGACTTGCTGGCCCGTTACCTGGAGCGCCTGCTTATGGGAGACAAGGCCGCAGAGTCTGACTCTTCACAACGGCGGGCGGGTAACATCACTGAAAGTTTTCTGGCCGCCAACGGCTACCTCAAATCCTGACCCAAGGGGGTGCCGCGTGGCGCTCAATAGCATCGAAGAACTGGTTGAAGACATCCGCCAAGGCAAGATGGTCATCCTCATGGATGACGAAGACCGCGAGAACGAAGGCGACCTGATCATGGCCGCCGAGTGCTGCAAGGCCGAACACATCAACTTCATGGCCAAGCACGCCCGTGGCCTGATCTGCATGCCGATGACCCGCGAGCGCTGCGAGCTGCTGAAGCTGCCGCTGATGGCGCCGCGCAACGGCTCGGGCTTCGGCACCAAGTTCACCGTGTCCATCGAGGCCGCCGAGGGCGTGACCACCGGTATCTCCGCCGCTGACCGCGCGCGCACGGTGCAGGCCGCTGCCGCCCGGGACGCCAAGGCCGAAGACATCGTCAGCCCCGGCCACATCTTCCCGCTGATGGCCCAGGCTGGCGGCACCCTGGCCCGCGCCGGCCACACCGAAGCGGCCTGCGACCTGGCGCGCATGGCGGGCTTCGAACCCAGCGGCGTGATCTGCGAAGTGATGAACGACGACGGCACCATGTCCCGTCGTGCGGAGCTGGAAACCTTCGCCGCCGAACACAACATCAAGATCGGCACCATCGCCGACCTGATCCACTACCGGATGATCCACGAACGTACCGTTCAGCGGATTGCCGAGCAGCCGCTGGACAGCGAACTGGGCCAGTTCAACCTGGTGACCTACCGCGACTCGGTGGAAGGCGACGTGCACATGGCGCTGACCCTGGGCACCGTGTGCGCCGAAGAGCCGACCCTGGTGCGCGTGCACAACATGGACCCGCTGCGCGACCTGCTGATGGTCAAGCAACCCGGCCGCTGGAGCCTGCGGGCCGCCATGGCTGCGGTGGCCGAGGCCGGCAGCGGCGTGGTGCTGCTGCTCGGTCACCCACTCGATGGCGACGTGCTGTTGGCGCACATCCGTGAAACCGGTGACCAGGCGGCGGTGAAAAAACCGACCACCTACAGCATTGTCGGTGCCGGTTCGCAGATCCTTCGTGACCTGGGCGTGCGTAAAATGCGCCTGATGAGCGCACCGATGAAATTTAATGCGATATCCGGTTTCGATCTGGAAGTTGTAGAATACGTGCCCTCCGAATAATAGCCCGGGATTTTCCGGCCCTGTATTCGTGGCTAATATCACTGAGGAGCGCGTTATAGAACGCGCTCCGGCTCTTTAAGAGATCTGACGAATGACCCTGAAGACCATCGAAGGTACCTTCATCGCCCCCAAAGGCCGCTACGCTCTGGTAGTGGGCCGTTTCAACAGTTTCGTGGTCGAGAGCCTGGTTGGCGGTGCGGTCGATGCCCTGGTTCGCCATGGCGTGAGCGAAAGCGACATCACCATCATCCGTGCCCCTGGCGCCTTCGAAATTCCGCTGGTTGCGCAGAAAGTCGCTCAAAAGGGCGAATATGCGGCGATCATCGCCTTGGGCGCGGTCATTCGTGGCGGTACTCCGCACTTCGAATACGTGGCCGGCGAATGCACCAAGGGCCTGGCCCAGGTGTCCATGGAATTCGGCGTGCCAGTCGCCTTCGGCGTACTGACCGTTGACTCCATCGAGCAAGCCATCGAACGTTCCGGCACCAAGGCCGGTAACAAAGGTGCCGAAGCTGCCCTGTCCGCCCTGGAAATGGTCAGCCTGCTGGCGCAGTTGGAGGCCAAGTGATTAGCGACGAAAGCGATCGTTTCAATCCGCGCGATCCAAAGCCTGCGGATGCCGGCAAGCCGTCGAAAAGCGTCAAGCGTCGCGAAGCTCGTCAGCTCGCGACCCAGGCGCTGTATCAATGGCACATGGCCAAGCAATCGCTGAACGAGATCGAAGCGCAGTTTCGGGTCGACAACGACTTCAGTGATGTTGATGGCGCTTACTTCCGCGAGATCCTGCACGGGGTCCCGCAGTTCAAGACTGAAATCGACACCGCGCTCACGCCTTGCCTGGACCTGACCATCGAAGAGCTGGATCCGGTTGAACTGGCGGTGCTGCGCCTGTCCACCTGGGAACTGCTCAAGCGCGTCGACGTACCGTACCGCGTGGTGATCAACGAAGGGATCGAGCTGGCGAAAGTCTTCGGTTCCACCGATGGCCACAAATTCGTCAACGGTGTGCTCGACAAGCTCGCCCCACGTCTGCGTGAAGCTGAAGTGAAGGCGTTCAAGCGCTAGTCAGCGCTTGATATCCGCATGGGTGAGTTCGAGCTGATCCGTAATTACTTCGCTGCCGCGCCTTGTGCGCAGGGCGGCGAGGGCGTTGCGCTGGGGATTGGCGACGACTGCGCGTTGCTGGCCGTTCCTCCCGGGGAGCAGCTGGCGGTGTCCACCGACACGCTCGTGGCCGGTGTGCATTTTCCAGACCCGTGCGACCCGTTCCTGCTCGGCCAGCGCTCGCTGGCCGTGGCGGTCAGCGACCTGGCTGCCATGGGCGCCAACCCTTACGCCTTTACCCTTGCCCTGACCTTGCCGACGGTGACCACCGATTGGCTGCAAGCCTATGCCCGCGGTTTGAACCAGATGGCCCAGGCCTGTGGCGTGGCGCTGGTGGGTGGGGACACCACACGTGGGCCCCTGAGCCTGACCATGACCGTGTTCGGCCACGTGCCGTCCGGCCAGGCCCTGACCCGTAGCGGCGCACGGCCCGGCGACCTGCTGTGTGTGGGCGGCGAGCTGGGCAATGCCGCTGG
Organism: Pseudomonas sp. A-RE-22; assembly: GCF_019956035.1. Classification (NCBI taxonomy): domain Bacteria; kingdom Pseudomonadati; phylum Pseudomonadota; class Gammaproteobacteria; order Pseudomonadales; family Pseudomonadaceae; genus Pseudomonas; species Pseudomonas sp. A-RE-22. Next base: position 38,020 of record NZ_JAHBCZ010000047.1, on the reverse strand, counting down.
CGCACTGCCGCTGGTGCTCGGCCAGCACGGCGCCGAACCTGCGATTGCCGAGCCGTTGCTGGCCCATTACTGGTCGCCACGTCCGCAGATCGACCTGGGCCTGGCATTGCGTGGCAAGGCCAGTGCGGCGATGGATATTTCCGATGGCCTGCTGGCCGATTGCGGGCATATCGCCCTGGCGTCTGGGGTGGCCTTGCAGGTTGAACGGGACCGACTGCCGTTGTCCAACGCTCTGGTAGCGTTTCTTGGCCGGGCGGATGCCGAGCAGGTGGCCCTGAGCGGCGGTGACGATTACGTGCTGTTATTCGCCGTGCCACCGAACCGGTTGTCGACGTTGCAGGCCGCCGGCTGGCCGATCCACGTGATCGGCAGCGTACTGGCCGGGCAAGGCGTCACGCTGGTCGACAGCGTCGGGCACGACATCACTCCGCCAGTGCGGGGCTATCAACATTTTCGGGAGACACCGTGACAGATCATCCCAACCAGGTCCCGGCAGAATTCGTTCCGCCTTCGGTCTGGCGCAATCCCTGGCACTTCCTGGCATTTGGCTTCGGTTCGGGTACTTTGCCTAAAGCCCCGGGCACCTGGGGCTCGCTGGTTGCGCTACCCTTCATACCGTTGTGGCAGATGTTGCCGGACTGGGGCTACTGGTTGATGCTGGGCATCACCATGCTGTTTGGCTTCTGGCTGTGTGGCAAAGTGGCGGACGACCTTCGGGTGCACGATCATGAAGGCATCGTCTGGGACGAAATGGTCGGCATGTGGATCACCTTGTGGCTGGTACCGGAAGGCTGGTATTGGTTGCTGGCGGGTTTCCTGGTGTTCCGTTTCTTCGATATCCTCAAGCCGTGGCCGATCCGCTGGATCGACCGGCACGTACACGGAGGTGTCGGCATCATGCTCGATGATGTATTGGCCGGGGTTTTCGCCTGGCTGGCAATGCAAGGATTGGTGTGGTGTTTCACCTGAGGGAGTCAGGCATGGGCGTAAGCCGCGCACTACTGCTGTTGCTGTGTTTAGGAGCCTGTGTGGGTGCAAGGGTGGCCGAGTCGGCTCCGCTGCCTGACAAGATCCGTGCGGCCAGCGAAGAGTGGGCCGATTACACCCAGGCCGATGGCCAGGGCATGGGCTGGGACATCTTGCGTGCAGTGTTCGAGCCTGAAGGCGTCAAGCTGGAGATCCGCAGCGTGCCCTATACCCGCTCGATCGGGTTGGTGCAACGTGGGGAGATGGACGCACAGGTCGGCGCCTATCGCGATGAAACCGAAGGGCTGCTTTACCCGCATTGGCACTACGACGTCGATCATATCTATGCCCTGGGGTTGGCCTCCAAGCCGTCACCGACGCTGACGACGATTGGCAACTACCGACTGGTGTGGATGCGCGGGTACGCATACGACAGCTACCTGCCCAACATCCGGCGTTTCAATGAAATCCACCGCGCCGTGGGTATCCTGCCGATGCTGGTCCATGATCGTGCCGATTTTTATATCGATGCGTTGATGGAAATCCAGGACGTGCTCGCCAAGGCCGACAATCCCCAGCAATTCAAGCTCTCGCCGCTGATCAATTTGCCGCTGTACCTGGGGTTCGCCAACAACGAAAATGGCCGTACGTTGCGTGCGCTGTTCGACCGACGCATGGAAGTGCTGGTGAAGAGCGGCGAGTTGAAACCGATTTTCGAACGCTGGAAGCAACCCTATCCTTTCGACGAGAATGGCAATCCACCGAAGCCATGATCAATCTTATCGATGATCATTAGCGATAATTCAGCCTAAGCGTCGGTTGGGTCGTGCTGTTACAATGCCCGCCTCTGCGAATCTCCAGTACTAGATCAGGAGCACACCGGTGCCTGTCGTTTTTGTTGCCGCTTCCAAGCTGCCAACGCCCTTTGCGCAATTCACCATGCATGGCTTTCTCGATGAGGCCACCGGCCGCGAGCATGTCGTGCTCAGCCTGGGTGATTTTACCGACGGTTCTCCGGTGTTGGGCCGCCTGCATTCCGAATGCCTGACCGGCGACGCCCTGTTCAGCCAGCGCTGCGATTGCGGTTCGCAACTCGAAGCCGCGTTGCAGGCCATCGCCCGCGAAGGCCGTGGCGTGTTGCTGTACCTGCGCCAGGAAGGCCGTGGCATTGGCCTGTTGAACAAGATCCGCGCCTATGAACTGCAAGATGGCGGCGCCGATACCGTGGAGGCCAACGAGCGCCTGGGTTTTGCGGCCGACCTGCGTGACTACAGCATTTGCCTGCCGATGCTCGAACACCTGGGTATCAAGTCCCTGCGGCTGATGACCAACAACCCACGCAAGGTCAAGGCCTTGACCGACATGGGCATCGTGGTGGCCGAGCGTGTGCCGCTGCACACCGGTCACAACCCCCACAACAAACTCTACCTGGCAACCAAGGCCAGCAAGCTCGACCACATGATGGGTAACGAGCACCAAGGCGAGGTTGACCGGGCGTGACGCGCGGTCAGGTCCGGCGGCGGCTGTCCGTCAGTTGGTGGAAATACCTGGCCCTGGCCTTGCTGCCACTGTTCGTGATCAACGCGGTGTTCGGCCAGGGCGAAGCGATTCTGCCGGTGCTGGCGATGCCGTTGTTCATTGCCGGCATGGCGTCGATGTTTGTCAGCCTGCGATTCTTCGGGCCGTACAAGCAAGCCCTGATCGCCACCCAGAAAGCCCTCGACACGCCCGAAGAACCCCAGGCCTGGATTGACCTGGCGGCCCGTCGTCGCGCCGCCTTCCTAGTGGCCGGGCTACCGGCCTGGGTCGGTGCCCTTGCGGTGTTCGTTGGCCTGGAGGCGGTGCCGTTGATGCTGCTGGCCTTGTCGACCGCCGTGTTGTTCTACCTGTACCGCATCCCGCGCCAACTCGGCTGATGAACCGCTGGCTGGCGGTCTTGCTGCTGGCCGTCAGCGCCTCGACGATGGCGGCTTCGCGGGTTGTCAGCCTCGCGCCGTCGCTGTCGGAAATTGTCGTTGAGCTGGGCTCCGCCGACCTCTTGGTGGGCGTGCTGGATGGCGGTGATCGTCCGCCAATCCTTAAAGACCTGCCTTCCGTAGGCCGTTACGGCCAGCTGGACATGGAGCGCTTGCTCAGCCTCCAGCCCGACCTGCTCCTGCTCTGGCCCGGCAGTGTCGGCCCGGCCCAGCGCGAGCAGCTCAAGGGCTTGGGCATTTCTGTCTATGTCGCCGAGCCCCGCAGCCTCGACCAACTCATCGTGCAAATTGAAGACATTGCCACGCAGCTCGGCCGCCCGGAGCGGGGCGTGCAACGGGCGGCGCAGTTGCGTGTGCGTCTTGCGGCGTTACGCCAGCGCTATCGACGGGACCCGCCGTTGCCGGTGTTCTACCAGGTCTGGGACCGGCCGCTGTACACCATCGGGGGCGGCCAGATCATCAGTGATGCGCTGGCGGTGTGCGGGGCCCGCAACGTCTTTGCCGACCTGAGCGTGCCGGCCCCGCAGGTGAGTGTGGAAGCGGTGCTGCAACGTAATCCGCAGGTCATCCTCGCCACGGAACAGGCGCAGCTCGATGCCTGGAAAACCTGGCCGGTGGCGCAGGGGCGGTTGTTGCTGGTCAATGACAAGGGGCTGGAGCGGCCCAGTGGACAGATGATCGAGGCGACGGCGCGGTTGTGCGAGTTGATTGCGCCAGACAGATAGACCGTGGCGCCTGCAATCGCGAGCAAGCTCGCTCCCACATGGGATTTTGTTGTGAACACAAAACCTGTGGCCACTGAAGATCAACTGTGGGAGCGAGCTTGCTCGCGATGAGGTCAGTCCAGGCACCACAGGTTCTGGATCAGAGAGAGGGGGTCCAAGTAACCCCAAACAACCAGGTCCGACCCTCCTCCCGATACCCATACTGGCCCCCATCATGGCTATACAGCGCCCGGCTGTAACCCTTGTCCAGCAGGTTATCCACCTTCATCTCCAGCTTCACTTCCCGAGTCAGCGCCCAGTTGCCGCGCAACCCGAGCAGGGCATAGCCGCCCAGGGCATAGCGGTTGTTTTCATCGTCATAGCTGCCACTCACCGCTTGCCAGGTGGCGCCCAGGCCCAGGCGGCCGAATTGCCGGTCCAGGTCCAGGCTCAAGGTCCGCCGGGCGCGGCGGGCCAGGGTGTGGCCGCTGTCGCGGTCACGTGGGTCGATGATGGCCAGGCCCAGGTGCCCTGCCAGCCGAACACATCCTGCAGGTAGGCCATCTCAAAACCGTTGATCCGCGCCGAGGCAACGTTCTGTGGACGTGAGTTACTGCCAAAGATGATCGCGTCTTCCAGGTCCGTGCGGTACAGCGAGGTCTCCAGGCGGGCGCTCTCGCTCAGTTGGCTGCGCCATTGCAGCTCGTAGCTTTTTGCCGTTTCGGGTTTCAGGTCAGGGTTGCTGAAGTCCGGGTAGTACAGATCGTTGAAGGTCGGGGCGCGGAAGCTTTCGCTGTAGGTCAGCAATACGTCGTTGTCCGGATTGATTGGTAGGGTGATCGTGCCGCTCCAACTGTTCTGGCCGCCGAATTGCTGATTCTGGTCGCGACGCAGGCCCAGTTCGGTGGAGAAGGTTTCGGCCTGGAAGCGATGCTGGATGAACGCGGCACGGTTCCAGCGGCTGTCTTCGTCGAACGGCGTGCTGCTGTTGACCCGGTCCTGATACCAGTCACCGCCGATGATCAGGCTGTTGCGCTCGTCCAGCGTCACGTCGTTCTGCCAGGTCACTGAATCGCGGTAGGTGTTGAACACTTCGCGGACATCGCTGAGCTTGTCGAAGGTCTTTTCACGGTTCTCGCTGTGGCCCAGTTCCAGGCGTGATTTCCAGGCCTCGTTGATTCGCCCGTCCACATAGGTGCTGAAGCTGCTCACCGCGAACTCACTGTAGGGTTGCTGGGGCAGGGATTCGAAGGTGGCTGGGTCGAAGCGGCCGAACGGGTTGTCGTATTCGCTTTTGCCGCGGTTATCCAGCACGTTCAGGCCGACTTCCAGGTCATCGCTGGCGGCATGGCTCAGGCTCAGGCTGAAAGACTGGTTGCGGTTGGCATCGTCGTCGCGGTCGCTGGCATAGGACTCGCGGGTCCGATTGCTTCCAGCGCTCTCGTCGAGGCTGGCGCCGAGGTTGAAGCGGGTCTGGTCGTCGCCGCCGGACAGGCCCAGGCTGCGTTCCCAGGTCTGGTGGCTGCCAACGCCCACATGCAGGCGCGGTTGCAGGCCTTGCTCGTTGCCGCGACGGGTGAAAATCTGAATCACCCCACCCACCGCATCGGCACCGTAGATCACCGAACGCGAACCGCGCAGCACTTCCACGCGCTCGATCTGGTTGATGTTCAAGCGCTGCAGGTTGCTGTCGCCGGAGGTGGCATTGCCGATGCGCTGACCGTCCACCAGCACCAGGCTCTGGGCCGATTTGGTGCCGCGAATGTAAATCCCCGGCAGGCTGCCGCGCCCACCCAGCGGTGCCACCTGCACGCCTGGCACACGGCTGAGCAAGTCAGTGACACTGGCCGGCTGCAAGCGATCGATGTCGTCGCGGGTGAACACGGTATTGGCGGCGCTGCTGTCGTTGCGGGCCTCGACCTGGCGGTTGGCGCTGATCACGATGTCGGGCAGCTTCAGGGCCTGGTCGCGCTCGAAGGTGTCGGCCAGCAGGTCGGGGGTGGGGAGTAGGGATAGAGTGAGGGCGAGGCGGAGTTTCATGGGGTTCCAATCATGCTTGATTCACACAAAACCAATGTGTGCGAGCTTGCTCGCGATAGCGGTGTGTCAGCCAATGGGTTTATTGACTGATCTTCCGCTATCGCGAGCAAGCTCGCTCCCACAGGGGCTTGTGTGGGCTGAACTTACAGGCCCAGCAACAGCAACCGCTGGCGCACCGCCGCTTCGATTCCCACCTCGTTCAACCCACATTCGGCGAGCATCTGCGCCGGCTTGGCGTGTTCGACATAGCTGTCCGGCAAGCCCAGGTGCAGCACCGACTTGAGGATGTTTTCCCGGGCCAGGAACTCGCTGACCGCCGCACCGGCGCCGCCCATGATGGCGTTTTCCTCGACCGTTACAAGCAGGTCGTGGCTGCCGGCCATCTCGCGCACCAGGGCTCCGTCGAGGGGTTTGACGAAGCGCATGTCCACCACGGTGGCGTCCAGGGTCTCGGCGACTTTCAGGGCTTCGGCCAGTTGCACGCCGAACACCAGCAGGGCGGTTTGCTTGCCCTGGCGGCGGATCACACCCTTGCCGATCTCGATTGGCTCGAGGTCGGTCGAGATCGTCGCGTTCGGGCCGGTACCGCGCGGGTAGCGTACTGCGGCCGGGCCATTGAACAGGTGACCGGTGGTGAGCATCTTGCGCAGCTCGTTTTCATCGCTCGGGGTCATCACCAGCATGCCGGGGATGCAGCGCAGGAACGACAGGTCGAAGCTGCCGGCGTGGGTCGGGCCGTCTTCGCCCACCAGGCCGGCGCGGTCGATGGCGAACAGCACGTCGAGGTTCTGTACCGCGACGTCATGAATCAGTTGGTCGTAGGCCCGTTGCAGGAACGTCGAATAGATCGCCACCACCGGCTTGGCGCCTTCACAGGCCATGCCGGCGGCGAGGGTCACGGCGTGCTGCTCGGCAATCGCCACGTCGAAATAGCGTTGCGGGTAGCGTTCGCTGAAGGCCACCAGGTCCGAGCCTTCCTTCATCGCCGGGGTAATGCCCACCAGGCGCGGGTCGGCAGCGGCCATGTCGCACAGCCATTGGCCGAAGACGCCGGAGTATTTCGGTCCGCCGGCCTTTTTCGGCGCGGCCGCCGGAGCGTCCAGGGGTTCGAGCTTGGTGATGGCGTGGTAGCCGATCGGGTCGACTTCCGCCGGGGCGAAGCCTTTGCCTTTCTTGGTGACCACGTGCAGGAACTGCGGCCCCTTGAGGTCGCGCATGTTGCGCAGGGTGGCGATCAGCGTAGGCAGGTCATGGCCGTCGATGGGGCCGATGTAGTTCCAGCCCAGTTCTTCGAACAGCGTGCCGGGGACCAGCATGCCCTTGGCATATTCTTCGGTGCGGCGGGCGATTTCCCAGGCGCCGGGCAGGCGGGACAGCACTTTCTTGCTGCCTTCGCGCATGCTGGCGTAGGTGCGGCTGGAGAGGATCTTCGCCAGGTAGTTGGACAACCCGCCCACGTTGCGCGAGATCGACATGTCGTTGTCGTTGAGGATCACCAGCATGTTGGCGTCGACTTCCGGCGCGTGGTTCAGCGCCTCGAAGGCCATGCCCGCGGTCAGTGCGCCGTCGCCGATCACGGCAATGGCCTTGCGCTCGCTGTTTTGCAGGCGTGCGGCAATCGCCATGCCCAGGGCGGCGCTGATGGAGGTGCTGGAGTGGCCGACGCCAAAGGTGTCGTATTCGCTCTCGGAGCGGCGCGGGAAGGCGGCGATACCGTCCTTCTGGCGCAGCGTGCCCATGCGCTCGCGACGACCGGTAAGGATCTTGTGCGGGTAGGCCTGGTGCCCAACGTCCCACACCAGCCGGTCGTCCGGGGTGTCGAACACGTAATGCAACGCGATCGTCAGCTCGATGACGCCCAGGCCCGCGCCGAAGTGCCCACCGGTCTGGCCGACCGTGTAGAGCAGCTCCAGGCGCAACTCATCGGCCAGGGTTTCCAGCTCGGCTTCACCCAGGCGACGCAGGCCGTCCGGCGTGTTGGCGCGGTCCAGCAGGGGCGTGGTCGGGCGCTTGCGGGGAATCTCTTGAAACGTCGTGGGCATCAGGCGAATCGTTATAGGTATAGAAAGAGGCGGCAGTTTACCTTATGCATCGCAAGCTGCCCACGCGTTGGCCGGAACTTGGCCGATACGCACTTATGAATGGGTTGACCCTGTATCAGCTGCGTCGTTCGACGATATAACGCGCCAAGTCACGCAACGGCTCGGCCGCCGCGTCAAAGGGTCGCAGCGCGGCCAGGGCCTGGTCGCGCAACTCCCGGGCGTAGGCCTTGGCGGCGTCGAGGCCGAGCAGGGCCGGGTAGGTCGGCTTGTCGCGGGCGATGTCGGCACCCTGGCGTTTGCCCAGGGTCTGGGTATCGCTTTCGACGTCGAGGATGTCGTCCTGCACCTGGAACGCCAGGCCGATGGCTCGGGCGTAGGTCTGCAAGGCCTGCAATTGTTCAGGCGTGGCCCGGCCGCTGGCCAGGGCACCGAGCCGGACGCTGGCCTCGATCAAGGCGCCGGTCTTGTGCCGGTGCATGTATTCCAGGGCGCTCTGGTCCAGCTTCAGGCCCACTGAGCCCAAATCGATGGCCTGGCCGCCGACCATTCCGGCAGGGCCTGCCGCCAGCGCCAGGGCGCTGACCATGTCCAGGCGAACCTGCGCCGGGCAATCGCTCAGGGCTGGATCCAACAGGGCGGTGAAGGCCAGGCTCTGCAAGCCGTCGCCGGCCAGGATCGCGCAGGCTTCGTCGAATTGCTTGTGAGTGGTGGGCTGGCCGCGACGCAGGTCATCGTCGTCCATGGCCGGCAAATCGTCGTGCACCAGCGAATACGCGTGGATCAACTCCACCGCACAGGCGGCGCCGTTGGCCTGCTCGGCCTGGCCGCCCAAGGCTTCGCACGCGGCGTAGGCCAACAGCGGCCGCACACGCTTGCCGCCGTTCATCACGCTGTAGCGCATGGCTTCGTACAGGCGCGCCAGCTCCGGGCTCGGGGCGCTGAACAACGTCTCCAGTGCAGCATTGACCCGGGCCTGGCTGCTGGCCTGATAGGCGCCGATCATTCAGGCTGTTCCGCGTCGAAAGGCTCTTCGGTCAGCTCACCGTCACGTTCGAGCAGCAATTGCACCTTCTGCTCGGCCTGGGCCAGCGCCGCCTGGCAGTCGCGAGTCAAGCCGATACCTTGCTCGAAGGCGGTCAGCGAGTCTTCCAGCGACAATTCGCCGTTCTCCAGGCGTTCGACCAGCGTTTGCAGGTCGGCCAGAGATTGTTCGAAATCCAGTGCAGCTTTTTTGCGGGCCATGGCGGCTATTCCGGTTGACTGTTAAACCGGCGCGACACTAGCAGACATGGGGTATTGGGGCAAATCAGGACCGCCGGGCGTCACCCCGATCAGCAAGGATGTCGGAACCTGTGGCGAGGGGGATAAATCCCCTCGCCACAAATGATCTCAATCAGCGGGATAGTTTATTCGGTAACGGGTGCTGCGCCCGCCGCCGGGCATCCGCTCCAGGCAACCTTTCTCCAGCAGTTCCGCCAGGTGTCGCGTTGCTGTCGCCTTGGAGACCTTGGCCACGGCTTGATATTGAGTGGCGCTGATCCCCTGCCCGAAGCCTTTTTCGCCGCCATCGAGCAACCGGTTCAGCACTTTGGACTGTTCAGGCGTGAGTGCCGAAGCGCGATGGGCCTGCCAGAACCGGGTCTTGCCCAGCACGCTTTCGATCTGTGTCATCGCTTTATGCAGGCTGCGCAACAGTGTCTGCAGGAACCAAGTCAGCCAGCCGGTGATATCCAGCGTGGCTTTCTGGCTGTTTTCCAGGATTCGGTAATAACCGGCGCGGTCGTCCAGGATGCTCACGGACATGGCGTAGAAACGGATCGCCTGAGCCTCACCCTGGGCCAATGCCAAATCGGTCAGGGTGCGGGTCAGGCGACCATTGCCATCGTCGAATGGATGCAGAGTAACAAACCAGAAATGAGCAATGCCGGCACGCAGTAGCGGATCGAGGCTGACCTGATGGCGACTGGCTTCGAACCAGTCGACGAACGTTTGCAATTGCTGTTCAAGGCCCTGGCGAGGCGGCGCCTCGAAGTGAACGATAGGTCGGTCCAGCCTGCCCGAAACCACTTGCATCGGTTCGTCACCGCGCAGCGCGCCTACGCGGATCTGTCGATAGGCAAGGTCGCTTGTTTGATCAGGAAACAACCACTCGTGCCATTCCAGCAAGCGTTCGACCGTCAGGGGCTGGTTGAAGTGCCGGGTCGCGTCCAGCAACAGGTTCGCCAAGCCTTCGCTGCGTTGGTTGACCGGCGTGTCGTCGACGTGCTCGAGGCCCAGGCGGCGAGCGAGGGACGAGCGCACCGAGCCGACATTCAATTGTTCTCCTTCGATAGCCGAAGAGGTCACGATGTTTTGCAGCAAGGCATCCAGTTCGTTCTGGGCACTGAGCGAAGCCGTGACCGCGCCCGTCATTCCGAGCAATTGACCTTGTGTCTGCACGCATTCGCGTAGCAGGGGGGCCAATGCTTCAGCTTGCCAGCGGAAGTCGGGCCAGTCGGGCTGTTGCCAGATCCAATGGGGTGTCATGCGCCTGTCCAAAGATGAATGAGCCGAATAATAGCGCTATTCGGCTCATTTTGTGAGCCGAATAGACCCTCTATTCGGCTCACGCCCCCCTCAGTACGTGATTTCCCACACAGAATCGTGCGTTCCCCGATTGTTAATAATCCGCCGAATCGCTAACCTTCGCGCCATCTACGGCCCCCTTGCGACGGGGCCTTCAGACGAAACCTGAATAATGACAAGCGCGCTGAGGATTGGCGCCGGGTTGCGTCGTGCATGGCAGGAGGCATACGTGCGTTTTCTTTCTTTATTGATCGTGCTGATGGGCGCGCCGCTGGCGTGGGCGCAGCCTTCTGCCGAGATGTCGGAGCCGGTGGGCGGTTGGCGCTACAGCGGCTTGCTCGATCGCACCGAAAACCCGCAAGTCGCCTATCCCACACCGCCCATCGACCGGGGCGTGCAGCGCAATCGCACAATGATCGAGGGCCGGCTCAAGGCCATGGGCACGGCTCGCCAGCCCCACAGCCTGGCGGTCAACGGCAATCCACTGAATCTCTATACCGACGACGACGGCCGTTTCGCCCGGCCGTATGCGTTCGGCGCCGGCTCCAACAGCGTCGAGGTGCGCAGCTCAGAAGGCCAGTCCCTCAAGCGCGTGCAATTCTATGAAGCCAACAACCTGCGCACCCCGGCGCAGATCCGCGTGGTGCTGGGCTGGGACGATCCGAAGGCCGAACTCGATCTGCATATCGTCACACCCGACGGCCAACATGCGTTCTTCGGCCAACCGGCGCTGAGCAACGGCGGTGGTCTCGACCCGGATGGCGTCGATGGCCCCGGCCCTGAAATGTTCACCATGACCGCGCCGATGCACGGCACCTACCTGGTCTACGTGAACTATTGGGGCAACTACGGCAGCGGTGGCTACAACTTCGATGAGACCAGTAACGAGAACGAGGTGATCACCTCGCAGATCAACCTGGTGCTCAACGAAAACACCGTCAATGAAAAACGCGAGACCTTTGTCGTGCCCCTGCGCGCCATTGGCGATCTGTTGCTGGTCAAGACTTTCAACTACTAAGTATCCGCTCCACGGATGAACAGGCCCTTGTGAATATGAGCGACAACACTGCTTCCCCGACCACGCCGACACCTGTCGCCAAACCTGTGCGCCGCTGGCCGGCGATACTGATCGGGCTGTGCCTGGTAGGCGGTGTGGCCGCCGGGCTGGGCTGGTTCATGAACAAGCCCAAGGCGCCGCCCATGGAGTTGGCCTTGGAAAAACTCGGCTTGAGCCGTCCCGACGGCTTGCTCGAGGCCCATTCCCTGAGCCAGTTGCCCAAGGACCTGTTGGCGGTGCCGTTCCTCAAGGCCACGCTCACCGAGGACTTCGTCTTCTATTACGAGGCCCATGCCGACCGTCTCGGGCTGATTGGCAGCCTGCGCCGGATCATCTACGAGCATGACCTCAAGCTGCAGGACAGCCTGATCGAAGAACTTTTCGACCAGCCGGCCGATGTCGCGTTGTGGCGCGGTGCGGACGGTCGCCTCAAGGATTTCCTGTTGGTGATGGATCGCGGTGGCCTGGCCAAGGTTCTGGAACCGTTGGCGAAAGTCGCCCTGGACGACACTCAGTTGAGCAAGCTCAGTGACCTGAAGGTAGGCGGTGACGACGTCGCGCTCTACCAGCTCAGCTACAATGCCAGCAAGTCCCTGGTCTTCGCCTCCCATGGCGACAAGCTGGTCGTGCTGTCCAACCCGACCAAGCTGTATGACCCGGCCAGCGGCTCCGCGGTTGAGCCGGGCAGCGTTTCGACGACCGCCCTGGCTGCCTTGCTCAATGGCGACAAACTGTTCCCCGAAGCCTTCGGCCTGCCGCCCAAGGCGCCGGAGGTCAAGCAACGCATCTCGGTCAACGCCAGCGTGCTCGCCATGGGCTACCAGCGGTTCATCCCGAACTTCGCCGGCTTGCGTTTCGACATGGACGACAAGGGTTGGCACAGCTTCCTGGCGATGGACGAGCTGGAAAACCAGCCGGACTTCGACTTCAAGCCGATCTGGCAAGCCATGCCCATGGGCGCCAGTGCCTGCGTGGCCTTGCCCCTGGCCGCCGAGCAACAGAAACCGTTGCTGGTAAAACTCGGTGCCGACGAAAAAGCCGCCCAGGCCATGGTCGACCATGTGGCCGGCGCAGCAGGCCTGTGCTGGTACGCCGATTCGCGCCTGTACACGCCGCTGCTGGTGGCGAGCCTGAATGAAGACGACGGCAAGCTCGACGCCGACCTGGGCAACCTGTTCGGTTCGATGGTCGGTGCCTATGAAAACAACGTTGCCGAGCATGCATTCCCGGTGGTCGAGAAGCAGCAAGGCCCGACGCACCAGTGGCTGCGTCAGGTCAGCTCCAATTTCGGTCCCTACCTGGCCAAGGAAGCGGAACAGCCTGACGCGATTACCGGCAAGGCCTTCCTGCGGGTCAGCCTGGCGCGCCACGGTTCGACCTTGCTGTTCTCCCTCGATGACAAACTGGTGGACAAGGCCCTCGGCACCCTCGACAAACGCTTCCCGCCCATGGCCGACGTGGTGCCCAAGGACCTGCTGATGCCGGTCTACTTCGGCCCGGACTCCATGGCGCAACTGATGCAGCGCGAAACCCTCGACAGCTTGCCCCAGGACATGGAGCCGGTGTTCTACAACGCCGCGCAAACCTACCTGATCCCTAAACTGCGCACCCTCGGCGGCTACGGCAAATACGCCCTGACGTTGCCTGAAGGCAGCGAGCCGGATGGCCACTGGCAGTGGCTGCCGCTGGAATGGAAAGCGCTGTGACAGCACTGATCCGCAACCCCGCGTTGACGCTGCTGCTGGCGTTGCTGCTCGGCGGGCCTGTGCTTGCCGTCGAGGCGCCGGCGTTGGACGTGCAGCAATCCCAGGTCTTTCGTGCCTGGTTCGTGCGCATCGCCCAGGAACAGCTGACCAAAGGCCCGAGCCCGCGCTGGTATCAGCAGGACTGCGCCGGGCTGGTGCGCTTTGCCGCCAACGAAGCGCTGAAGGTCCACGATGAAAAATGGCTGCGCAGCAATGGCCTGTCCAATCGCTACCTGCCGCCGGAACTGCCACTGAGCGATGCGCAACGGCGCCTGGCCCAGCAATGGCAGCAGGGCGGCGGCAAGGTCGGACCCTACGTCAACGCCATCAAGCTGATCCAGTTCAACAGTCACCTGGTGGGCCGCGATGTCGCCCAGGCCCGTCCCGGCGACCTGATGTTCTTCGATCAGGGCGACGACCAGCACCTGATGATCTGGATGGGCCGCTACATCGCCTATCACACCGGCACCACAACCCCTACCGACAACGGCATGCGCTCCGCAAGCCTGCAACAACTCATGAACTGGAAGGACACCCGATGGATACCCGACGCAGCCAACCCCAACTTCATCGGCGTCTATCGACTCAACTTTCTCTCCCAATGACCGGTGCCCGCATGCTGCGCTTGTGTTCAAAATTGCCCCTGCTGTTTGCCTTGTTGCTGGCACCTGTCGTGAACGCCGAAGATACGGTGGAGCCCAGCGGCTACACGCCGGTGTCCGGTGAAAGTTTCTTCCTGCTGGCCGACAGCAGCTTTGCCAGCGACGAGCAGGCCATGGTTCGCCTCGAAGCGCCGGGCCGCGACTACCGTCGATTCCGCATGGAGCCCTACGGCGGCGCCGATATCCGCGTCTATCGCATCGACAAGCCGCTGGATTTCCTCAAGCGCCAGAAGAACCTGCACCGCGTGGTCAGCGACGGCCAGTTCAAGGGCGAAGGCCTGTCGAACACCCTCGCGTACCTGTGGGACAACTGGTACCGCAAGTCTCGTCGGGTGATGCAACGGGCGTTTTCCTACGAGTCCCGCCAGCAAGTTACCGAAGAAGTGCCGGAACTGAAGATCGGTGATGCCCTGGTCGCGCCGACCCCGTACGACGCACCGCCGCAATTCGCCTTGATCCCGGGCTTGCCGGTGGTCAGCCAGTTCCGTTATCCGCTCTGGGAAGCCAAGCCGATCCAGCCGCCCGCGGGCGTCAACCTGGCCGGCTCGTCCAGTGACTTCGTCAGCGTCGCGCCGGGCAACGTCTATGTACCGCTGGGCCAGTTGAAGCCAGGCCTGTACCTGGTGGAAGCGCTGATCGGCAAATACCGCGCGACCACCATGGTCTTCGTCTCCAACACCGTGGCGGTAAGCAAGATTGCCGGTGATGAATTGCTGGTCTGGGCCGCACGCAAGCATGAAGGGCGTTCGGTGCCCAAGGTCAACGTGCTGTGGACCGACGGCCTGGGCGTGATGAGCAGCGGTGCCACCGATGAAGACGGCCTGCTGCGCCTCAAGCACGTCAGCCCGGAGCGTTCCTTCGTCATCGGTGAAGATGAGGAGGGCGGGGTATTCGTCTCGGAAAACTTCTACTACGACAGCGAAATCTACGACACCAAGCTCTATGCCTTCACCGACCGGCCGCTATACCGGCCAGGGGATTGGGTATCGCTGAAAATCGTCGGCCGTGAGTTCAAGAACGCCCGTGATTCGGTGCAACCGACTGCGGCCGACGTCAATGTCAGCGTGCTGGACGCCACCGGTACCGAGCTGCAAACCCTGGCCCTGAAGCTCGACTCCAAGGCCGGCACCCAAGGCCGTTTCCAACTGCCGGAAAACGCCGTGGCCGGCGGTTATGAGCTGCGTTTCAGCTACAAGGACCAGCTCTACAGCAGCGCCTTTCGTGTCGCCGAATACATCAAGCCGCACTTCGAGATCGCCCTGAACCTGGCCAAGCAGGATTACCGCACCGGCGAGCCGGTCAAGGGCAACCTCGTGCTGCTGTACCCGGACGGCAAACCTGTGGTGAATGCCACGGTGAGCCTGAGCCTGCGCGCCCAGCAACTGTCGATGGTCGATAACGAGCTGCAATACCTGGGGCAATTCCCGGTCGAGCTGACCAGCAGCGAAGTGACCACCGATGCCAAGGGCAACGCGACCCTCGACTTGCCGGCCGCCGACAAGCCGAGCCGCTACACGCTCACCGTGTTTGCCAGCGATGGCGCGGCGTATCGGGTCAAGACCACCAAGGAAATCCTCATCGACCGTGGCGCGGCGAATTTCCGCCTGAGCGCTCCCCAGCGGTTCAGCGCCACCGGCCAGAAGGTGTCGTTCAGCTACGCCAACGAAGGCGGCAACGAACAAGCCAAAGCCGTGACGCCAGGCAGCTACGCCTGGGTGCGCCTGGAAGACCAGAGCACCGGCGAAGGCAAACTGGCGGCCAAGGACAAGGGCTTCAGCCTGACCTTCGATCGCCCTGGCACCTACAACCTGACGCTCAAGGACGACCACGGCCGGGTCATTGGCGCCGCCGCCCATGCAGTGACCGGTGAAGGCATCAAGGCCGTGCCGGGCACTGTCGAGATCGTCTTCGACAAGCCTGAATACAAGACCGGTGACGAAGCGCTGGCGCTGATCACCTTCCCGGAGCCGGTCAGCGACGCGCTGCTGTCGCTTGAGCGGGACAAAGTCGAGGCCACGGCGCTGCTGTCCAAGGGCGGCGACTGGCTGAAGATGGAAAAGCTCAGCGACACCCAATACCGCGCGCGCATTGCCGTGAAGGATAACTTCGCGCCGAACCTGACCTTCTCGGTGCTGTACACCAAAGGCGGTCAGTACAGCTTCCAGAACGCCGGTATCAAGGTGGTCACGCCGCAGATCGACGTTGCCGTCGTCACCGACAAAGCCACCTACCGCCCGGGCGACACGGTGACCGTGGACCTGAGTACCCAGTTCGCTGGCAAGGCGATCCCGGCGCACCTGACGGTCAGCGTGGTGGACGAAATGGTCTACGCCCTGCAACCGGAAGTGGCCCCGACCATCGATCAGTTCTTCTATCACCCGCGTCGCAACAACGTGCGCACCAGTGCCAGCCTGTCGTTCATCAGCTACGACGTGGCACTGCCAGGCAGCCCTGGCGCGCCGGGCAAGGCCAACCGCAGCGAACGCGGGGTCAAGGTACTGGAGCGGCCACGTCGTGAAGACGTCGACACCGCTGCATGGCAGCCGGAGCTGGTCACTGACGCCAACGGCAAGGCCCGTTTCACCTTCAAGATGCCGGACTCGCTGACTCGCTGGCGCATCACGGCCAAGGCCATTGCCGACGACGGCCAAGTGGGCCAGAAGAAGCAGTTCATCGCCTCGGAAAAACCGCTGTACCTGAAATGGAGCGGCCCGACCCGTTTCCGCACGGGCGACAAGCCGCAACTGGGCCTGTTCGCGTTCAGCCAGTCTGAAAAACCACTGAAGGCCGAGCTGCTGATCCGCTACGCCGGCACTGAACAGCGCATGGCGGTGGACCTGAAAAACGGCATCAACTATGTGGCGCTGCCGGCCCTGGAACTGAGCAGTGGCGACTTGAGCGTGCAGTTGCAATTGAACGGCGAAACCCAGGACGCCCTGGCCATGCGCTTGAACGCCAGCGGCAATGGCTGGCAAGTCACCCAGAACCAGCGCCTTGATGTGGCGAGCGGTGACACCCCGTTGACCCTGCCGGCCGACGCCAGCGATATTCGCCTGCGCCTGGATGACAGCCCGCAAGCGTTGTTCCGTTCGGCCCTGGATGACCTGCTGAGCTATCCGTACGGTGGCGTCGAGCAGACCGCCAGCCGTCTGTTGCCATTGAGCATCGCCTATCCGACCCTGGCGTCGAACCCGCAGATCCGCGACCGCTTGCGGTTGATCATGCAGAACAGCCGCTTGCGCCTGGTGCAGATGGCCGGCCCCTCGGCGAGCTTTACCTGGTGGGGCCAGGACGGTGAGCCGGATGCATTCCTCACCGCCTATGCCTATTACGCCGACTGGCACGCCAGCAAGGCCCTGGACCTGAGCCTGCCGCCGGAACACTGGCAACGGGTGCTGGAGGTCTACGCCAAGCAGGCCGGCGATACGCCGCTGCTGCAGCGTGCGCTGATCCTGTCGTTCGCCAAGCAGATGCAACTGCCGGTGAACACCCTGCTCAGCGGCTTGATGGACGACCTGGCCAAGGCCAGTGAAGACAGTACCGAGAGCGTGCTGGACAGCGGCGAAGACAGCCTGGTCATGAACGCCCCGGATTCGGCCCTTGGCTTGGCCAGTGCCCGTGTCCTGACCGCGTCCCTGGCGAAACAAGCGAAGGTGCCGTTGCCGGCGGCCTTCAGTCGTCAAGCCGATGCCGCGCAACAGCAACTGGAGCTCAGCTCGCAGCCGTTCGTCGAGGCCCTGGTGCTGTCGTTGCAGAGCTTCGATCAGGCCCGCGCCACGGCATTGCTGGAGCGTGTGTTGCCGCAGCAGTCCACCCTGGAACGGGCCCTGGCCCTGACCTGGTTGCAGCGCAGCATCGAACAGGCAGCACCGGCCGTGGCCCTGGCACCGGGCGAAGGCTGGGTAGCCAAGCAGGGCGCGACCGGTGAAACCTACTGGCAGTGGCAGGGCGCGCAGCTTCCAACGATGCTGACCCTGACCGGCGCCCAGGAGCGTCCATTGCAAGCGGCACTGAGCTTCCAGAGCCAGCAACCGCCGGTAGCACCGATGGCCGTGTCCATCACCCGTCGCCTGTCGCGTCTGGTGCCGGGCGACGAGGCCTTCACCTTCAAGCTTGAAGCCGTGGGCAACAAACCGTTGTCCAGCGACAGCCTCTACCTGGATGAAGTGATCATCAACAGCAAGGCGCCGACGCCTCTGCGCTACGGCATGCTCGAAGTGCCGCTGCCGCCGGGCGCCGATGTGGAGCGCACTACCTGGGGCATCCAGTTGATGGGCAAGGCCGACAGCGAGCCGACGTCCCTGGAAAAAGCCCGCTTCGAGCCCGGCCAGATGGCGTATGCGGTGCCGGTGGACGCCCTCAGTGGCGAGCTGCGCCTGCGGCACTTGGTGCGCTTCTCCCAGAAAGGCCAGTTCACCTTGCCACCGGTGCGCTTCACCCAGGTCTACGCGCCGCAACATCAGGCGCGGGAACAGAAACCGGCGCTCGGTCAGATCACGGTCAACTGACATGCGCAGGCTGTGGGTTGGGTGGTTGTTGTGCTTGATCCCTGCGCTGGCAGCAGCGCAGGACGAGCCGTTGCGCCTGGCCTTCGACGGTCAATTGCTGCGCGTGAGCCAGACCCAGGTGCTGGATCGCCAACCATTGCCCGACACTTTGCAGGCGCCTCTGGGCAGCCTGTGGAAGCTGTTTGTCTACGCCTGGCTGGTGGACACCGACGCTCGCGAACCGGTCTATGAGTGCCGCGGCGAGTCGAAGGAAGAAGTCTATTGCTGCAACGCCGGGCAGAGCATCGGTCGTGACCAGGCCCTGGTGAAATCCTGTGGCTTGTATTTCGAGCCACAGCGGCTCGGGCTGTCGGCCTCGAACTGGCGCGATTACTGGCAGGCCCGTCAGGCGCCGGCATGGTTGTTGGATCTGCCGACCTTGCAACCCCAGACGCAAGTGCCCGTCGCGCAGTTACTCAAGGCCCTGGCCACGCTGCCGGCCCAGGAGCAGGCGCGACGGGTGCTGCTGGATGTGGCGCTCAGCGCGGCCGACGGGCGGCTGGTCGGCGAATTGGGCAGTCGCCTGCGGGTCAAGACCTGGAGCTGGCTGGGTGACCAGGGGCCTTCATCGCGACAGGGCGGTTTCGCCGGTTGGCTGGCCGATGGCACCCCGGTGTGGGCCGGTGGCCGCGGCACCAGCCAGCAGGTCCTGAAGGTCTACGGTGAAGGTCTGGCGGCGGCATTGCCAGCGCGCTGGCCGGCGGAAACCGGACTTTGCGTGGAAGTCGGCCTGTTTGCCCGCTATCCGTTGCAGCGGGTGATGTCCGGTGACCGTCCGGCCTCGCCGGGTCAACTGCGCGGCGACTACCGCGTCGAATTTACCAATGGCAATCAATTGGACATCCACAGCGATGGCGAGCTGTTCCTGATGCCCGGCAAGCTGGTGGCGCGTCTGGACCGGGAGGAATACGTCGCCCGGGTCTTGCAGCGCGAAGCCAAGGCCGAGCCTGCCGAGGCGGCCAAGGCCCTGGCCGTGGCGATCCGCACCTACCTGCTGCAGAACGCCCAGCGTAACGGCGATTGCCTGAGCATCGACGACAGCAGCCATCGCCAGCGCGTCGCGCCACGCCCGGCGGCGCCCGAAACCCGCGCCATTGCCGCCTGGACCAGCGACCTGGTCCTGGCCGGCACCGATGTTACCTACCACTCCGACCAGCCTGGGCCGGACAAACTGTCCTGGGCACAAGCGGTGGAACAAGCCAACGCCGGCCAGCGCTACGACGCCATCCTGCTGCACGCCTACCCGCGCGCCAGCCTCAGCCGCTGGGACAACCCGGTGGCATCCTGCGAGGCGCTGCCCGCCGCGCAGGACTGGTTGCTGAAACAGCGCCGGGGCTGGCGCGAGCGGCTGGAAAGTGAAGTGGGCTACAACGAAATCAGCGCTTTCGCCGTCTGCCGCGTCGCCTTTGGCCGGCCTTATGTCGACCGCGAGCGCCAGCGCATCTACGTGCGCGGCGTGCTGTCGCTGCAGGATCGTCTCGACCTGACGCATGAATATCTGCACCTGGCCTTCGAAGCTCATCCCAACGGCCAGGACGAAACCTATATCGAAGGGCTTGCCCGTCACCTCTTGCTGGAATAGACCATGACACTCCGTTATCCACAGGTCTTGCTGTTGCTCTGCGCCCTGACCGCGTTGCCCTCGGCCATGGCCGCCGACACTATCAAGCTCGACACTCCGATTGGCGGCTGGCGCAGCGGTGCGCCGGGCGGTGAAGGCGAAAGTTTCAGCCAGACCGTCAACTACCCGGCTTCGTCGGTCAACACGCCCCCGGGCCAAGCCAACACCGCACGCATTACTGGGCAGATCAAAAGCGCACCCAAGGACAGCAACGTACCGGGCCAACTCATCGTCAACGGCGTCAGCCTGCCGCTGAAGCTGGACGAGGAAGGTCGCTTCGATCGGCCGTTCTCGTTCCCCAACGGCAGCAACAGCGTTGAAGTACGCAGCGCCGATGGCCAGCAGCGCCACCGCACGCAATTTCTCAACACCAGCGGCGGCGCCACACCGGCCAAGCTGCGGGTCCTGTTGACCTGGGACAGCGACGGCACCGATCTGGACCTGCACCTGGTCACCCCGGACGGTGCCCACATCTGGTACGGCGACCGCGCCGCCGCCAACGGCGCCGCTCTCGACGTCGACGTCACCACCGGCTACGGCCCGGAAATCTTCGCCATGCCCGCGCCGATCAAAGGCCAGTACCTGGTGTATGTGAACTACTACGGCGGCGGTTATCGCAGTGAGGAGGTCGACGAAGAGGGCGAGGGCGGTGGAGAGCAAGCGCAACAAGCCCTGACCACCGCACAAGTTACCGTGATCACCGAAGAGGGCACGCCGAACGAGAAGATGGAAACGTTCGTCGTGCCGATGCGGGCGGTGGGTGAACTGACGTTGGTCAAAAGCTTCAGCTATCCGTAAGGCGCCATCAGCAGTCACAACTGATGTCGCCGCCTGGGGAGATCCCCCTGCGGGAGCGAGCTTGCTCGCGAAGACGGTCTTGCATCCAGCATCAATGCAAGCTGACCCACCGCCATCGCGAGCAAGCTCAGCTCCCACAGAGGATCGATGGTGGACGCCTGATCTGTGAACGCTCAAAAAACCTGTGGGAGCCGAGCTTGCTCGCGATGACGGCGGCACATTCGGCATCGAGGTGTCTGGTAGGTCGCTATCGCGAGCAAGCTCGCTCCCACAGGGAGGATGAGTCGCTAAAAAAAATCTCACGCGTGAGCTATTGTGAGGTTTGGAAAGTACCTGTAGTGTTTCTCACGCGTGAGTTTTTCACAGTGGGGTCAGTATCATGCCAACCAGCTCTCCATCAGATCCGCCAGACGGGTCTGTGACCGATTCAGCGAGCCGCACGGGAGAGCGCGCCAAACCCTCCGCGAAAAAGCCGTCGAGCTTCTACATGAAGCAGATGCGCGCGGGCCTGAGTGCCGCCGGGTATGTGAAACACGAGACTTGGGTGCTTCCCGAAAACCGAAGCCTGCTCAAGCAGATGGAGAAACAGCTACGCCAACCGATTCTGGCTGGCTCATTCATGTCGGAGGATTACATGAGCGCAGGTAACAACTGGAACATCGATCGCCTCTACAGCGCCCTTCAGGCCCTGGACGAAGTGGTCGCGAACGACATCACTCTCTCTCTCGTTCAAGGCTCCGAGTCCAGCATCAAGCTGGAAATGAATGATTTTGGTGGCCTGCCGATCTACATCGCGGTGGTGGGCGACCAGATCATCGTCGATACCGTCCTGGTGGACGTCGAATCGATCAACGACGTGGCGGCCTTCAACGATGCCGTGCTGCGCAGCCGGGAAATGTTCCCGCTGTCGTCCATCGGCATCGAGACCATGCCCAACGGACAGGTCGTCTACAACATGTTCGGTGCGCTGAGCTCCGACTCCAGCCTGACCAACGTCGTGACCGAGGTCAAAACCCTCGTCGACAACGTCCAGCGCGCCAGCGAAGCCTTCGAACGCTTCTTCATTTAATTCACCGAACAGGAACCATCCAATGACTCAGTCCATCTGGAGCAAATTGTTCACCGCATTGCGTGGCGGTGCCAGCGAAGTCGGTGAATCGATCGTCGACCAACAGGCCCTGCGCATCCTCGACCAGGAAATTCGCGATGCTGACAGCGCGCTGGCCAACGCCAAGCGTGAACTGGTCACCATCATGGCCAAGCACAAGCTGGCGACTGATCGCGTCGGCGAATACAACGCCAAGATCAAGGACCTGGAAGCCAAGGCCCTGGCCGCGATCCAGGCCAACCGCGAAGACCTGGCGCTGGAAGTGGCCGAAGCCATTTCGACCCTGACCAACGAACTGGACGCCGAGCAGAAGCACGCGACCGAATTCGGCGGTTATGCGGACAACATGCGCAAAGACATCACCAAGGCCGAAAGCCGGATCAAAAGCCTGCGTCAGCAGGTGGACATGGCCAAGGCCCGCGAAAGCGTGCAGAAGGCCCAGGTCAGTGCTTCGATCGCCAGCGGCGGCGCCAATGGCAAGCTGGAAACCGCCGTCGGTACGCTCAACCGTCTGCAGGCCAAGCAACAGCAACGTGCCGCCGAGCTGCAAGCCCAGGACGAACTGGCCGAGGCTTCGACCGGCTCCGATCTGGAGCGCAAGCTGCGCGACGCTGGCATCACGCCGAACGAAGGCAGTGCCAATGCGATCCTGGAACGTTTGAAGAAAAAATCGGCTGAGTAATCAGTCAAGCCCGTAGTGAGGGACTTGCTCGTGCCGGACTTTGTAGGAGCTGGCGAAGCCTGCGATCTTTTGATCTTTCGCTTGAGATTCAAGTGTCTGGGGAAAGATCGCAGCCTCGTTGCACTCGACAGCTCCTACATAGGTCCCTCGCCACAAAAGTGTTCGGCACGCCATGGATTTAATTGTGAGGCAGGTACTTTTATCCAAGCCCCGCAGCAGGTTTAATGCTGTCCGGCCACTACGCTCGAGCCCTCAGACGCCAGAGCGATGATCCCGCCAGGAACGAAGCCCCACGGAGTCAGGGACGAATGTCGATTTTCCTTTTGTTGCGCACGTACGCGGCGTCGTTCTTCCATCGGTTCGGCTGGGCGGGCCTGGCCATAGCGTTGGGCGTGCACCTGTCCACGGCCTGGATCGGCCTGGTGCTGCTGGGCGAGCAACACCTCATCGCCGCCGCCACGTTTATCTACTTCTATCTCACCACCACGCTCACCGTCGGCTATGGCGATCTGTTGCCACAGACATCCGCCGGGCGAATTTTTGTGGCGACCTGGATCATGCTCGGGGGCATTGCCCTGTTGACGACGGTCATCGGCAAAACCACCAGCAGCGTCATTGATGTATGGAGAAAAGGCATGAAGGGCAAAGGCGATTTCACCGGCAAGGTCGGCCACACGGTTCTCATCGGCTGGGAGGGCACCTCCAGCGAGCGGGTCATCGAATTGCTGCTGCAGGACGAAACGTCCAATGACAACCTGATCGTCATCTGCGATTGCGATCTCGAAGAAAACCCCATGCCCGGCAAGACATCGTTCATCAAGGGCGACAGCCTGTCCTCCATCGCGCTGTTGCAGCGTGCCGGCGTGCCGGGTGCCGAACGCGTGCTGGTGCGAACCCATTCCGACGACCTGACCCTGGCCACCGTGCTGGCGGTCAATCAATTGGGGCCCGCCGGGCATGTGGTCGCGCACTTCAATGACAGCGAAATCGCCGCCCTCGCCAGCGCCTATGCGCCGAGCCTGGAATGCACCTCCAGCATGGCCATCGAAATGCTGGTGCGTGCCTCCCAGGACCCGGGCTCGTCCGTGGTCATCAATGAATTGCTCTGTGTCGGCCAAGGCGCCACTCAGTACCTGATGAAGCTACCCGAGGCGTTTGAAGCGACGTTCGGTGACCTTTATGCCCGGATGAAAGAACAGCACAACGCTACGCTGATTGGTTACCGCGCCAAGGGCGCCCGACACCCGTCGATCAACCCGCCCGGCGCCACCCGCGTCGTGGGCGGAGAACTCTTCTACATCGCCTCCACGCGTCTCAAGGAAATTTCCCATGGGGTGGTTTAAACAGTTGATGGGGCTTGAGGCCCCGAACGCGAACACGACAACCAGCAATAACTCGCCTGTCACCGGGCCGCTGGGCCTGGCCTCCGGCAAGCAGGTCATGTTCGACTCCACGCTCAAGTTGTTGCTCGACGGCAACAGCACCGTGGTCATCCCGGGCTCCCAACAGATCTGGAGCCTGGGCATCGTCGACCTCGGGCAGTCGAACTGGCTGTCGCGTTGCTACATGAACGACGAGGACTACTGGCTGCAAGTGCACACCAGTGGCGATATCGCCGGGCAGGTCGAGTCGGTGATCCTGTTCAACTACCTCAGCTACGTCACGATCAACAGTGAAGCGGAGTTGCGTCGCCTGGCCGGCCCCGAAAGCCTGATCGGCCTGCCGACCTACACCCACGACGGCGTCGAGTACACCCGCGAGTGGGGCACCGAGGCTGGCCAGACAGAACTGGTGACGTTGAGCGAGCGCGTGAGCAACCCGGATGAATCCTACAACGTCGAGCACAGTTCGATGCTGTACGCCCGCGACACCGGCCTGACGGATCGCCGGGAGTTCCTGCTGTTCTCCGTCGAAGAGGACGCCGAAGGCACTGTCAGCCTGAGCACTTCGCTGGGTATTTCGCTGTACACCACTGACCTGAACACTCTTTGAATAAGGAAGAAGTCCATGCTTGAAGCGCTCTCCATTTCCCTGAACAAGGCCGCCGTGTTCGGCTTCGTCCTTTATATCCTCGGCGCCGCCGTGCTGTTCGCGCTGTTTCAGTTCATCTACATCCATGTCACACCACACAAAGAGTTTGAACTGATCCGTTCGGGCAACGTGGCTGCGGCGATCGCCCTGAGCGGTGCCCTCATTGGTTTCGCCATCCCGGCCAGCAATGTGATTGCCTACTCGATCAGCCTGCTGGATTTCGTCGTCTGGGCGGTGATCGCCGCTGTCGTTCAGTTGTTGGCGTTCCTGGTGACCAGCCTGGTGCTCAAGGGCGCTTCCGCGCGCATCAAGAACGGTGAAATCGCCGCGGGTATCTACATCGCTGCCGTGGCCATCAGCGTCGGCATGTTGAACGCCGCGTGCATGACGCCTTCCACGAACTGATTGCGCCACGGAGAACCCGATGAAACGAAGCAAGTACGTCCAGCTTTCGCTGGCCGCGTCGGTCGCCCTGGCGATATCCGGCTGCGGGCCTACGGAAAAAACCTACAAGTTGCAGAAGAAGTACAACTTCCAGTCCGTCCAGCAATGTGTCGATGAAAAGCTGCCGGTGGACATTTGCGCCGACGCCTACATGAGCGCCATGGCCGAGCATCGTCGCATCGCGCCGACGTACGTCAGCCAGGCCGATTGCGATGCCGACTTTGTCCCCGATTGGTGCCAGCAGGACTCGTCCGGTCAGTTCATCCCCAAGCTGGGTGGTTTCGAGCTGAGCGCCGATGGCGAGGTCACGCAATCCCAGGTCGACGCTGCCCGGGCCCAATTGCCGGCTTCGGAAGCGAACGTCGGTGGTTCAGGCTTCGGCAACCTGCTGACCGGCATGCTGATCGGCAACATGTTGAGCGGCAACCGCAACAGCTATTACTCCGAGCCGGTCTACCGCTACCGCGATGATCGCGGCGACTACGGGTCCTCGACCCTCAGCCAGCGGGTGTCCAGTGGCTCGACCTTTACCAAGTCCAACCAGGCGCGGTACGGCGGCTATACCGACTCCATCAAGACCAGCAAGGCGATGTCCGTCGCGTCCTCCACGTCTCGCGGTGGCTTCGGCAGCAAGTCCAGTGCCCGCAGCGGTTGGGGCGGTTCGAGCAGCTCCGGCGGTTGAGGAACCAGCGCCATGAAGAAGATCCATTGCGCAGAACGTCATGACTGGAAGCAGACTGCCGAGCAGCTCGGCTTTCTGTTCCACACCATCGACGACGAACCCTACTGGGACGAAAGCGCGTACTACCAGTTCACCCTCAAGCAGATCGAGGACGACCTGGAAGACCCGACCACCGAGATCCATGACATGTGCATGGACCTCGTGGCCCGCGTGGTCCAGAGCGAAGAACTGCTGGAACGCCTGAGCATTCCCGCGCCGTTTTTCGACCTGGTGCGCACTTCATGGCTCGAAGGCCACCCGCATCTGTATGGGCGTATGGATTTCTCCTACAACGGCAGCGGCCCCGCCAAGCTGTTGGAGCTCAACTACGACACGCCGACCAGCCTCTACGAAGCGGCGGCGTTCCAGTGGGGTTGGCTGGAGCAATGCATCGAGCGCGGTTTGCTGCCCAAGCATGCCGACCAGTTCAACAGCATCGACACCAAGCTGCACCAGGCCTTTGCCCAGTTGCAGCTCAAAGAGCCGTTTTATTTCGCCTCGATGAAAGGCTCGGTGGAAGACAAGGGCACCACGGACTACTTGCGCCTGATCGCGGAAAAAGTCGGCATTGAATCGCGGCACATCGATATCGAAGACATCGGCCTCAACAGTGACGGGCGTTTTGTCGACCTGGAAGAGCGCTGGATTCCGCACCTGTTCAAGCTGCATGCCTGGGAGTTCATCTTCCACGAGCCGTTTGGTGAAGCGATTGCCCAGTGCGATACGCAGTTTTTCGAGCCGGCCTGGAAGTCGATCATCTCGAACAAAGGCATCCTGCCGCTGCTCTGGGAATTCAACAAAGGCCACCCGAACCTGCTCGCGGCCCACCTGGATACCGACACGAGCAAAGCGGTGCCCAAGGGCTGGGTGCGCAAGCCGTTCTTTTCCCGGGAGGGCGCCAACATCGAGCTGCAGACCGCTGATGGCCTGATCGTAAAAGAAGACGGCCCCTACACCGACGCCCCGTTCATCCTCCAGGAATTCGCGCCACTGCCACGCTTTGACGACAGCTACACCCTGATCGGCTCCTGGGTCATCGGCGACCAGGCCGCTGGCATTGGCGTGCGGGAAGACAACAGCCTGATCACCAAGGATTCAAGCCGGTTCTTGCCGCACCTGATCCTCGACTGATTCTCCCTCCACACCCAAGCCCCAGTGGGAGCGAGCTTGCTCGCGATAGCGGTAGATCAGCCGACATCAATGTTGGCTGACCTGGCCCTATCGCGAGCAAGCTCGCTCCCACAGGTTTAGGTGTTCGTCACAGGCTTTTTCAGGTCCACCAGTACCGCACCAGGTGGAAGAAGATCGGCGCCGCGAAGCAGACCGAGTCCAACCGGTCGAGCATGCCGCCGTGGCCTTCGATCATGTGGCCCCAGTCCTTGACGCCGCGGTCGCGCTTGATCGCTGACATGACGATGCCGCCAGCGAACCCCAGCAAGTTGATCAGCAAGGCGATGAGGAACGACTGCCAGGGATTGAACGGCGTGATCCACCACAGCGCGCCACCGATCAGCGAGGCCAGGAAAATGCCGCCGACAAACCCTTCCACGGTTTTCGAGGGCGACAGGTTCGGCGCGATCTTGTGTTTGCCGAACAGCTTGCCGCAGACGTACTGCAACACATCCGAGAGCTGCACCACGATCACCAGATACGCGATCAGCAACAGGTTGCGCCCTTCGAAACCGGCGATGTCCAACGTCAGCAGGGCCGGGACGAAGGAGATGCAGAACACCGCGATCATCAAGCCCCACTGAACCTTGGAAGCGCGCTCCAGGAAGTGCGTGCTGTCGCCGCCCAGAGACGCCAGGATCGGCAGCAGCAGGAACACATACACCGGGATGAAGATCGAAAACAGCCCGTACCAGTCGTAGTAGATCAACAGGTATTGCAGCGGCAGCGCCAGGTAGAACGCGGCCACCAGGGCCGGATAATCACTGCGCCGGGTCGGTGTCAGGGTCAGGAATTCCCGCAGGGCGTAGAACGACACCGCGTAGAACAACAGGATCACCGCCGCGTTGCCGAGCCAGAACGCGATGCCGATCACCAGCACCATGATCCACCAGGCATTGATCCGCGCATTGAGGTTGTCGATGACGGAATTCGGCGCGCCTTTGGTCCGCAGCCTGAGAATGAAACCGATCAACGAAGCCAGCACCAGAATGGCGCCGATCCCGCCAAACAACATCAGGGTATATCGATCCATGTCAGACGTGCTCCGGGGCCAGTGCCAGCAGCGCGGCGCGACTGCGTTCAAGAAATTGCTCTTTGCTTTCACCTTCTTCGATGCACAGCGGTGCGCCGAAACTGGTGGTGCATAACAGTGGCAGAGGCAGAACCCGGCCCTTGGGCATGACGCGGTTGAGGTTGGCGATCCACACCGGGATCACCTCGACCTCGGGGTGATTCTTCATCAAGTGATAGATCCCGCTCTTGAAGGGCAACAGGCCTTCCTCCGGATTGCGTGTGCCTTCCGGAAAGATGATCAGCGAGTCGCCGTTTTCCAGCGCATCGAGCATCGGCTGCAATGGGCTGTAGGAAGGATCCTTGCGCTCGCGGTCCACCAGCACGCCGTTGAACACCCGGTTGATGATGTAGCGCCGCACCGGGCTGGTTTGCCAATAGTCGGCTCCCGCCACCGGGCGGGTGAGCCTGCGCAGCGCTGGCGGCAGCGAGGCCCAGAGCAACACGAAGTCACCGTGGCTGCTGTGGTTGGCGAAGTAGATCCGCTGCACCGGCGTCGGCGCGCAGCCGAGCCACAGGCTGCGAGCGCCCGTGACCATGCGGGCGGCGGAGGTGATGAGGTTGGCGACCACGGGTTCGAACATGAGGATTCCTTATCCTGAGAAAGCTAGCCAGGGACTGGCCAGGATGAAGCCCAGCGTCAAGACAACTTGTGCAGCCAGCAACCGCGATTGCCGGCGCAGCAGCAACAACGCGCCGTGCCGGCGTTCGGTCCACAGACGGCCTGCACGTGCGGCCGGTTGCAGGCCCAGCGAGGTGAGGGCCTGGTCCAAGGTATAGGTGCGTTCGGCCAGGGATTGGCTGCTGTCAGCCATGCGCTGGAACAGATCGGCATCGAATGCCACGCGCAGCGCCCAGTATTTCTCCAGCACCCCGAGGACGATCAGTGCGGCACTCAACAGCAGCAACCGCGGATCGATAACGCCCACCAGCCACTGCCCGAACCCCAGCAGTACCGCCAGCAGCGTCAGCCCGGTGGACAGTTGATCCAGCGAATGGCCCCGGCGCAACAGGCTCGCCACGGTGTGGAGCTCCATATCAGTGATCATGGATATTCCCCCTGTGCTGTGGATAACTGTTCCAGCGCGCGACGGTGCGCCGCGTGCAAGACGATACGCGGTCGAGCGCGCTGGATTTGCACGATCGCCGCGTCAACGTTCGCTGCCCGCCCACTGTGCAACAACCAGGCAACCACCGCCGTGGCGCTGCGCGAATAACCCAGGGCGCAGCAGACCAGCACCGGCCCGTGCTGGCGCAGGCTTTCGATGGCTTCTGCCGCTTTCAGGCATTGCTCGGCGGTCGGAGCGGTCAGGTCGAGCACCGGCAATGAGCGATAGGCGACGCCCGTGCTGTCCATGGACAGTTCTGCGCAGAGGTCGAGCACCCCGGTAAACGCACTGTCCTTCAGCTCCATCGGCGTGGGGATGCGCCCCAGCCAGACGTTATCCGCCACCTGGTCCGGCTGCGGATGCTTGCGCGTCCAACTGCGCGAATTGATCCACGCCGCCGCCAGATAAGGCGCCAGCAACCAGCGCGCCGCCGGACTCAAGCGACCATCGGCACGCTTCTGGAAACCGTCGGCACCGAACAACAGGTAATTCAGCGCCACCATGAGCACCGCGACCGCCGGCCAGATCAGCCAGAGCCACGCGCCGCCGAAGGCAAACGCCGGGATGAACAGCGCCGCCGCGCCCAAGCCATAACGCAAGGCCAAGCGTCGGCGGGCAGGATCTACCGCCAGCCGCGCACTCAGCAGCGGACTCGGACGGTCCAGCGGCCACAGCCAGACACACAGCCAACCGGCCAGCGCGCCCGTGGGCAGGTCAATGAAGTGATGTTGATAAGTGGTCAGCACCGACACGCCGATCAATGCGAACCAACCGTGCATCACCCAGCGCCAGAAGCCCTGCAGATGCCGCTGATAGCAGACCCACAGCACCACCAGCAACGCGATGTGCAGCGACGGCGCCTGGTTGAACGGCTTGTCGAAACCCGCCAGCACTTCGAACAACCAACCGAACACCCCGTCCATTTCCGGACGGGGGAAGGTAAAGCGCAACGGCCAGAGCAGGAAGCAACTGACCGCAATCGCCTGGGCCGTGAGCAGGCGCAAGGCGTGGCGCTTGAGTTCTTCGCGGCTGGTGGGCAACAGCAAGGACAGGCCGTACAGCAGATCAATCGACCAGTAAGGCACGATGGTCCAGGCCATGAACGGCATGTGGCTTTCCCAGGCGAACACCAGCGTGCCGACGTCGTCACGCTGGGACGTGACCCAGGTGGCGAAGCCATAGGTGGTGAAGAACAGCGGCGCCAGCAACAGCAGCCACAGCACCGCCGGTTTCAGCAGTGCGGGCTCGCGGGCCGGGGTGATGACGGCGCTCATTACTGCACTCGCTGGGCCAGCGAAACGCTGAAAATGCCCCATTCATCGACCCGCAGGGTGATCTTGCGGAAGCCCGCCGCCTCAACCAATTGATCCATCTCTGCCTGGGTGCGTCGACGCATCACCCAGGCCTGACCTGCGCGGTGGCTGGTGAGGGCGCGGGCGATCAGCTCCAGTTGCGGGTGCCACGGCTGGCCGGTGTAGACCAGGAAACCGCCAGGCTCCACGGCTTCGGCCAGGCCGGCGAGGGAGCCACCGACCAGTTGGTTGTCGGCAAACAACTCGTACAGGCCCGACACCACGGCGAGGGTTGGTTTCGGTTCCAACGCTGCCAGATCCTGGCGGTCGAAGGCATCGCCTTTGACGAATCGGGCGATATCGCCCAAGCCTTTTTCCACGATCAGCGCACTGCCGTCGCGCACGTTGATGTCGCTGTAGTCGCGCAGCAGGATCGACTCGGGCAACGGGCTGACGCCTTGCAGCGCTTCGAGAATGTAGCGGCCATGGCCGGCGGCGATGTCGACGATGCGCACCTCGCGGTCTTGGGCGCGCAATTCGGCCATCGCCAGGCGCAGCAATTCCTCGACGTTCAGCTTGCGTTGGCGAATGCCGCGCCAGCCGATGGAGTTCAGGTAGTTCTGGTCAATCATCTTGCCCAGCGCCGAGGTGCCGGTGGGGCGGTTGCGGTAGACGTAATCCAGGGTACTGCCGGAGTCGAACCCGGTGTCGAAGCCCAGCTTCACCCCGGCCGACAACTTGCTGCCAAAGCGCATGCTGGCGCGGGTCATGCGCCAGTAGAGGTCGCGCAACGAATTGTGCGGCAGCGACGTGGCCAGGGTTTCGGCTTCGGCGCAGGTCGCGCCCAGGCGATCGGCGTCGAGCAGGGAAGGGCGGTCCAGCGGTCGGGCAAAGTTCTGCAGGATGAAGCGGCGGGCACTGGCAACGGCCGGCGCGCGGTTCTTCTCGCCGAGGGTGTCGTGGAAGAAACCCGGCAGGATGTGCTTCTCTTTGTGCAGGCTGCCCAGGCGCTCGAAGAACTGCTCCTGGGGTTTGCGGTGCACGACAAAGTCCGATCCGGAGATCAACAGTTGCGTCGGCACCTGGATCGCCTGGGCATCGGCCACCACGCGGTCGGCGGCTTCGTACAGGCCCAGCAGCACGTTCACCGAAATGGCCTTGGTGATCAACGGGTCGCTGTCGTAGGACGCCACGCGCTCCGGGTCATGGCTGAGGAATTTCGCCTTGACGTAGCTGTTGACGAAGAAATTGCCACGCAACTTGCGCATCAGCGCCAGGCCCGGACGGGCGAATGGCACGTAGAGCTTGACCTTGAACGCCGGCGACGCCAGCACCAGCGAGCGAATGCGCGGCGCGTAGTCGTGGACCCAGGTGGACGCGATCACCGCGCCGACGCTTTGTGCGACCACGGCGATGTTCGCTTCGTCGATCTGATGCGCCGCGCCGATGTGATCGCAGAAGGTCTGCACATCCCGTGCACTGGTGGCAAAACTCGGGCTGTCGCCCCGTTCACCAGGCGACTGGCCATGGCCGCGCGAGTCCCAGGCAAAGAAGTCGAACCCGGGCAGGTCCAGTTCATCCACCAGGTGCGCAATGCGCCCGGAGTGTTCATGACCGCGATGAAACAACAACACAGCCTGGCGGGGCTCACCCGCCGCCGCGTCGACAGCCGGCCAGTGCCGGTAGAACAACTCCACGCCATCGTGGGTGGTGAACGTCAGTTCCTGGGCTTCGCGCATTGCAAGTTCCTTTATGCTGAGGGAGCGTTTTCCTTCACTTGGTCCAGGCCATGACGGACCCGATTGACCAAGGTATAAACCAGCAGGGCGGCAACCACCGCCATCACACCATCTACCCAGAGCGCCCCGAGCCAACCCAGGGCAATGCCGGTCGCCAGCACGCCCAACACAAAGGCGCGATCACTCTTGCCCATCGGCCCGTCATACCGCCGCGAAGCCCCCACCATCGCCCCGAGCACGCCGGCGTATTCGCTGAACAACGCCAACAGCGTGACCAACAACACGAGCAACAGACTGGTATCGGCAAACAGGGCAAAAGGCAGGATCAGGGCAGCGTCGGCGATGATATCGCATAGCTCATTGAGGTAGGCGCCCAGATGCGATTGCTGACCAAACTCCCGGGCCAACATGCCGTCCACGGCATTCAACGCCATGCGCAGGATCATCCAGATTGGCACCAGGACGAAGATCCACGGATGGTTGGCAAACCAGGCGATGACCGCACCGACCAGGACTGAAACGATGCCGGCGAGCACCGTGACCTGGTTGGCGGTGACACCGTTGTTGTAGAGGCGTTGAACCATGGGGCGCAGCAGATTTTGAAAGGCGGGCTTGAGTTGGTAGATGGAGGGCATCGGGGTGAGATCTCGGCCGGTTGCGGGGCTGGGCTTATACAGGTGCGAGATTACGATAGGTTGAAGGGTTGCAGGCGGGTATTTCTCGAGAATGCGCGCGGGTAGGCATCTAAAACCAGTGATCTGTGCAAGAAATAGCCAATGTGGGAGCGAGCTTGCTCGCGAATGCGGTGTTTCAGTCAACATCAATGGCGGCTGACCCAGCGCATTCGCGAGCAAGCCCGCTCCCACAGGTTTTGTGCCTGAAATGAATTGTGCGCTGTGCATGCGATCCTGTTTCAAGGCTGCATTGGCCGATGTTTTGACTCTGATTTATACTGAGCGAGTTGTGAGCACTATTTGTATTTAAATCTCCTTATAAAACAATTTGTTGAGAGTTAATTTTTGTTAGGTGCTGCCGGGAGGTAAGTCATGGTTATCGAAGAGCGGCTTAAAAGGTCAATCGCCTTGCGAAAGGACGATGTGTTTCTACGCTCCGAGTTTTCCGACTTTGGCAGCCCCGCGCAGGTATCCCGAGCGCTGCGTCATCTGGTGGCCAACGGCGTACTGGTCAAGCTCGGCGTGGGTGTGTTCGCAAAGGCCAAGGCCAGTGTCCTTACGGGCAAGCCGATACCGGTTCGCCCCCTTGAAGTCCTGGCACCTTTGGTTCTGCAAAAGCTTGGCGTGAAGATCACGGCGGGACGCGCAGTGCGTGAATACAACGCCAGCGATAGCTTGCAGCTACCCGCCGGCATCGTTTTTGACACGGGGTCACGGCGTATTAATCGCAAGCTCGGCTTCGGTGGTCGGTACGTCGTTTATGAAAATCATCACGCCTGAACAGGTCGAGTTAATCGATGCGGTGTTGGCTGAGGTTGATGTCGGACTACTTACGGCTAGCATCCTGGAAAAAGACGTCCACGTGACGGATGCTTTGCAAGCTCTGATGGGGATGCGGTTTCCAGGTGTTCGCCTGGTGTTTTGCGGTGGTACAAGCCTATCGAAGGCTTACCAACTGATCGAGCGTATGTCTGAGGACGTCGACTTAAAGATCGTTTTGGACGAGCCTGATGCGTTAAGTGCCTCGGCTCAGAAGCGGCATCTCAGCAACCTGAAAGCTCAGGTCTGTCATGTCCTCGCCGGTCTCGGTTTTGAGGAAATCGTGGAAGCGCGTGTTGCCCGGAATGAAAACCGATACTTCGCCAGTCGTTGGCAATATGCCCCGCAATACCCTCACGACACCAGTTTGCGCCCTTATCTAAGTCTTGAGCTGACTGCGCGAATCCCACAGTTTGAAGTGACTCAGCAGCCGCTGGAATACCTGGTCAATCGACTCGCCGCAAGGTCTGGGCGATTGGACGATATTGCCTGCGTAGCGGTTGAGGAAACGCTTGCGGAGAAAGTCATTTCGTTTCTTCGCCGCTATGCCCAACACCAAGCCGGAGCCATGCTCCAGCCATGGGACGATACATTGGTGCGGCATATCTATGATGTTTACTGCATAAGCCGTGGCGATCCCGCTGTTGGCGAACGAGCCGCTCTCGGTTTCAAACGTCTGGTGGAGTTTGATGCGCTCGAATTTGGTCGGCAGTTTCCTCCATTTGCTGACGATCCGGGAGATGTCATGCGGAGCGCTCTCCATCAGGCGAGTTCGGATGCGCTGATTCGTAGCCAGTACGACGCGAAGCTCATGCCGCTGATTTTTGGCAATGTCCGCCCGAGCTTTGATGAAGCTTATGTCGTGTTTCGTCTGCACGCCGAAGCGTTGATTCGGACACTGTGAAACTCTCGGATCATAAACGGGTTAAGGGATTCTGCACGCGGGTGTCTTCTTTCGAGCAAAGCGGGTCAGTGGCCGGCTGACTAAATACAAGGAGTGTTTCAAATGCTGCAAATGGATTGGCTCACTAACCACATGGATAAAAGCGACCAGATGGCCGAGTGGCTCCATCGGGAATTCAGTTATGAATTTGCCCAGCAATCGCTCGCCAGTTGGCAGCAGGAATTCGCTGCGGGGCAGCACGATGGCCGCTGGAAGTGCCTGATCGCCATGGAACACGACCAGTTGCTCGGCGGCGCTTCACTGGCCAGCCACGACCTGCCTGACCGGCCAGAGCTGGGCCCATGGCTGGCGTGTGTGTTCATCACCCCAGAGGCTCGACGCAGAGGGCTTGCAGCGCAGTTGATCGAAGGCATATGCAACCATGCGCGAGAGGCTGGAATCATCACCTTGTTCCTGCACACCCACAGCCAACGTGATTATTACGCCAAGCTGGGTTGGGACGTGCTGGAGCGCTTTGAGGCTTGGGGGAAAGGGCAGTGGCTGATGGCTCGGTGTTTATAGTCATCGGCGGGTTTTCCACGCCAAGCGTCTAAATTTAGCGAATCGCCCTACATCCATTCCCTCTTTTCCTGACTTATTTCTCTCGCCATCGCAGGCAGAGTCTCGCGCCCACTCCTGCGCCGCGAGCTGCCTGCATGCCCAACTACGACAAAACCCTTGCCCAAGGCAACGTCATTGGTTCGCTGGTGATGGCAGTCATGGACCCCGAGCAGCCGGATGTCGAAGCAGTTTTCCGGGATTTTCGAACCTGCCTGAACGACTACGACTCTTGGGCTGAAAGCTTCTGGGCCGGTTGGGCGCTGGATCTTGAGCAAGTGTTCAAGGTCGGCAATGAGGTTTCCCTGGCCGCGCCGAAAAACCTGGATAAACCCATCAGCGCCACGGTGGTGGCTTGTCCGGCGGAGGGGCCGCTGACGCTGGTGCACATGTTCCAGGCGGCGCGCTTCGTGCCGATTGGCGACACGCCGGTGATGCTGGAACCGGTCATTGGGGGCGAGCCAGGGCAGGAAACTTTCGGTGAGCCGATCCATCACGTAATCGGCCCCAGCGGCATTCTGGAAGTCCCTGAGTGTTGGCGAGGCCAGCGTTATCGCATCACCTTTTTCCCCCATGTCAAGGCTGATCACGTCAAGGCGTTGTACGCGTCTTACCAAGGCGTGATCGACGAACTCGAGGGCTGGCTGAAAGCGGAGTGGGAGCAGTTTCAACCGCTGTGGACGGAGTTTTCCGAGGCCGGGTTTCTCGAGCGTTACAGCGCGTTGCAGCAAGCCGATTGGCGCGGCTTCAAAAATGCCCTGCATCAGCTGTGGGACGACGTTAAACAGGTTTTCGGGCTGCTGGCCGACTTGCAGGCCAACAGCGAAAAGTTGTTGGAGTACCTGACTCAAGTCGAGCTTGAACAGCTACTGAGGGCGTCCTCCGAGGCGATCGCCAAAGGGCTGATGGTGTTGAGCGACGAGCCGTTGCTCTTCGTCCACGTGGCCGCGTTCACCAGTTGGGTGCGAATGTTGCCGCCTCAGTACGTGGCCGAAGTTGTCGGAGAGCTGCGCGCCTCGGTACTGATCAATTTCCTGCTGATGCGTTTGACCGGGGGGCTGGGCCTGGGGCTGCGCATGAGCGGAAACGTGCTGGGCCGGGTCCGCTCCGAGCGGGCCCGGGAGTGGTTGCTGGCGTCGAGCCTGAGATTGGGCCAACTCGCCCCTGACCGGCTCAATCAGCATGCCGATGTGCTCAAACCGTTGGTGGTCAGCCAGCGCGGACCTTTAAAACCGACGCCTGTCGGACCTTTGCACATCACCCCCGAACACTCTGCCCCCCTGTCCGTCAGCAATCCAGCCGCCGTGGCGCGGGAAAAATCCCAGCCCTCTACACGCCTGAGCGAGCACGAACCCCACGACGACGCCCCGGCCCAGTCGAAAAACCCCAACGGCGACCCCGCCGACACCGCGTCCCAGACCCAGACCAGCGGCTGCCCGGTGTCGATGGTCACCGGCGAAGAACTGCTGACCCTCGACGACGGCACCCTCGATGGTCGCTTGCCGTTCGTCTTCACCCGTTTGTACCGCACCAGCGCCGCTGACCTGGATGTCGGCCTCGGGCGCGGTTGGAGCCATGCCCTGGCCCATCGCTTGGAGCTCAAAGGCGAGCAGGTCACCTGGGTCGACCAGGAGAACCGCCGCACGACCTTTCCGCTGCCCAGCGCCCAGCGTCCGGCGATCCACAACAGCCTGGCCCGCGCAGCGATCTACCTGGGCTCCGAGCCGGACGAACTGATCGTCGCCCAACCCGGCGAAAACGCTCCATTCCTGCACTTTCGCGACGGCCACCTGAGCGCCCTCAGCGACCGCTACGACAACCGCCTGACCATCCTGCGCAACATCCATGGCGACATCAGCCGCCTGGACAACGGCGCCGGGCGCGCCTTGCGCCTGCGTTACGAACAGCGCCACCTGATCGCCGTCGACTACCAGAGCTTCCATCCCGCCATCAGCCTCGACGAGGCCTGGCGGACCGAACAGACGCTGGTGTCCTACCGCTACGACGGACGTTTCCGACTGATCGAAGCGACCAATGCCGCCGGTGAAAGCGAGCGCTACGACTACGACGACCAACACGTCATCCTCCAGCGACAACTGGCCGGTGGAGCGAGTTTCTACTGGGAGTGGCAAGGCGTCGGGCCGGCGTCCCGCTGCGTACGGCATTGGGCCTCGTTTGCGCAGATGGACAGCCGCTACACCTGGGGCGAAGACGGCAGCGTCACGGTCCGGCACCTGGACGGCAGCCAGGAGGTGTATGTCCACGACGAGCGGGCGCGGCTGGTGCGCAAGGTCGAGCCCGACGGCGGCGAGCACCTCAAGGCCTACGACGAACAGGGCCGGCTGATTGCTGAGCAGGACCCGTTGGGGGCGGTCAGCGAATACCGCTACGACGAGGTCGGACGGCTGGTGGCGCTGCTTCCCCCGGATGAGGCGCCGACGTCCTACGAATACCGCAACGGTTTCCTGCACGCCCGTTCACGCGGCAAGGCCGTGTGGACCTACCGGCGCAATGCCCGCGGCGACGTGATCGTCCTCATCGATCCGGACGGCCGGCGCACGGAATATGCCTACGACGCCCATGGGCAACTGCTGGCGACGTATGCCCCGGACGGTGGCGAACATCGCTTCACCTGGAGTCGCCTGGGCCAACTGACCGAAGAGATCCTGCCCGACGGCGGTCGCCGGTGTTTTTCCTACGACGCCCTGGGGCGGTTACTCAGCCGCCAGGACGAACACGGCGCGCTCACGCACTACCGATGGGACGCCGTCGGCCGACTGCTACAGGTG
This sequence comes from Pseudomonas sp. A-RE-22, assembly GCF_019956035.1. Taxonomy (NCBI): domain Bacteria; kingdom Pseudomonadati; phylum Pseudomonadota; class Gammaproteobacteria; order Pseudomonadales; family Pseudomonadaceae; genus Pseudomonas; species Pseudomonas sp. A-RE-22. Next base: position 147 of record NZ_JAHBCZ010000047.1, on the reverse strand, counting down.
ACCTTGCCCAACGGTGCCACCCGGACCTGGCGCTACAACGCCTACGGCAAGGTCACCGCCGAGTGCGATGAACAAGGGCGGGTCACCCGCTACGAATACGCCGACGACCTGCACCTGGTCAGCCGCCGCCTGAACCCCGACGGCAGC
>NZ_JAHBCZ010000046.1:0-43216 GCF_019956035.1 Pseudomonas sp. A-RE-22 | reverse complement strand
ACCCTCCCCACCCAGTCACAAAGGACTTCACCCCATGGAATTGCTGCTGGAAACGGTCGCTCTTTACTCCCTCAAGCTGGCTTATGAGACAGAGGGTCACAGCCCGATTCTGCGGGATGATACGTTGATGGGGGGTTGTGATCGGGAGGTTTTTGGGTTGTTGGTGCGTAGGGAGGATATTCAAGGTATTCAGGCGAAAGTGCAGCGCTGCCTGGATTTGGCACTGGAGGCAATTGGGGGCAGGAATACGATTTTGGGGCGGGAACTGGGGCGGTTGGCGACTGAATTTGGCGCTACCCAGACGATGGAGGAGCTTCAGGGTCCGCTTCTCAAACTTAGGGATTACCTGAAAGATATCCAGTGAACCTGTGGGGCGTTGGGGGAAAAGTCAGTTTCTTCTCCCACATAATGCGCGCCTGGCGCAACCGAACATATTGGAGAAGAACGCTTTGCTGAAATGGATCTCTGCACTGTTTGATAGAAGCAAAGAGTACGACACTCTGGGTGAGTTAGTGATGGAGAATCGACGCTGGCGCATGTTCGCCAAGGTCGGGTTCACGATACTGACGTTGATGCCCATACTCACATACTGCTCATGGATAGCCCCTCGCTTTGAGGACTCGGGCGTTACCAATCCCGCAGTACTTGAGGTGATCAATAGCGAGGAGTATCAGCAGGCAACCCAGGAGATTTTTGCTCTGCTCGATCTTTATAACCGGGGGGAGATTGGCCTGGATTCGCTACATGGTTTACAGGGCGTTCACCGAATTGGCGGGGTGATGGTCACTTTTAACCTGAAACTGGTACCACGAGACGAGCCTAGGCAGGGAGGAGGCAGTAAATACAAGCTTGATGGCCAGTACAAAGTTACAGTCGCCATAGGCTATCTGGTTTTGTTTCTGACCATCGAATTGCTTCTGATCGGGATAGCAACCTGCGCAATTTTCCAAGGACCACCAAAAGCGCAACGCCGGCTTGAAGAACAGATATTACAAGATCACTTCTCCCTCGATACGCCTGTGCTACCCGCAACCGTAGAGCAAGCCGATCAGATCATCGAGCGCATGCTGCTGCGTTTTCATCGTTTTGCGAAAGATCTGGAACACCGCCCACGCGGCCGAAAGGGAATTCAGCTCGACGATGAATACGACGTCCAGTTCCTGGTCAATGCATTGCTAAGATTGCAGTTTGACAATGTAAAACCTGAAGAGCCGTCCCCGAGCATGGCAGCAGGCGCCACCCGCGCAGACTTCCTCCTGCCTGAACATGGGCTCTTTCTGGAGCTCAAGATGACGCGCGATGGTATGACTGCAAGATCGCTAGCCGACGAGCTTATTCTGGATATCGCACGCTACCGGGCCCATCCCGAATGCCATGCAATCATTTTCTTCGTTTATGACCCTCGCGGCCTTGTTAAAAACTCTGTGGCATTGCAAACGGAGCTATCGGAAATTGCAGGTGAGTTACCTGTCAGCCTGATCGTTTCGCCTAGCCATTAGGAGAGGGCCGCTCGTGGAGATTGGCCTAAATGCTCAAATTACACAGGTACGACGTCACCGCTCGCTCAAGCATGTCCACCAGCCCAGGATCCATGAAGCGATAGTCATCGGGAATATCCAGAACATACAGCCGCTTGTGTTCAAGCAGCCGGGCGTACTCTGCCCGCAGACGATGCTCGTGCTTGCGCTCCATTACAAAAATGACATCGGCCCAACGGATATCCGCTGGGCCGATAGGCTTGCGTGCATTGGGGCTGGTGCCCGCCGAACGAGCCCCGAAACCAGGACGCCGACGCCAGATCGCCTCCCCGGTAGGACTACGCCATTGGTTACGACTGCAAACGAACAGGAGATTGGTCACTCTTGATCCAACAGTTGGCGAGTCGTGCAAATGGGATAACTCATACCGAGCTGACGCGCCCGGTGCAGCTTATCGGCACGGGTGTAGATCAGCTTCCAGTTCTTTTCTGGCTTGAAGTCCTGCGGACTAATCGCTTCGCGCCCACCATGTTTGCGGGACTGTGCGCGTCTCCAGCTACGGGTTCTTTTCATGGTCATTTCCTCGTGAGTACCGGGTTCAGCAGCCGCGGTAATACGAGTTGGAGAAATGGTAAGCGTGAATTGGGGTTGTGGCTAGTGTGGGCGGTGTTGGATAGCTGCGGAGGGAGGTCCGTATTGGCTATCGATTCGGGATGCAGACGCAAAAAGAAGGGACGGATTACTCCCGGCCAAGGCTAAAGTAAATAAATCCGTCCACTTACTGGCCCCCTTATTTGCTTTTTCAAAATAAATTACTCGCCTCCCCTTGAAGAAATTGGATCCATCCCAAAATTGCCTGATCAGTACTGGCAAATGGCTGCTTTTTTTGCTCTTGCAGCACCGGAGTTCCGGTGGACACCTACGACAATTTTGGGCTGCGAACGCTTAATGAAACAATACTCGGGGAGCGCGGCATGGCAGAGAGCATTGAGATTGACTTTCTCGCGGTGGGAAAGGGAGAGCATAGCGGGGATGCGATCGCGATTCGCTGGCGAGAAAACGGCGAATACAAGGTGATGATTTATGACGGCGGTACGCAAGCTTATGGTGCAAAGCTAGTCAAGCATGTCCAAGAGCATTTCGAAACCAGCTACGTCGACTATGTCGTCAATTCCCACCCCGATAATGACCATGCTGGGGGGTTGCTGCATATCTTGGAAACCCTCACGGTTGGAGAGCTGTGGATGCATCGCCCTTGGGAATACAGCGATCAGATTCGAGAGTATTTCCACGACGGCAGAATGACCGATGAAAGCCTGGCACAGCGACTGAAACAGAAAATGTCGGCTGCCTACGCGTTGGAAGAGGCCGCATTGAAACGGGATATTACGATCCGGGAGCCGTTTGCGGGAGACCAGATCGGGATCTTCACAGTCCTGTCACCTGGGACGTACCGATACGTGCATGACTTGGTTCCGGCATTCGAGAAGTCTCCTGAGCTAAAAGAAAACCAGAGTGCTATGGCTTCTGTGCTCGACGCCGTCAAAGGCGCTGCTGGTTATGTAGCTGCGAAATGGGGTATCGAATATCTGCCTGAAACGGTGATCACTTCAGCAGAAAACGAAAGTAGTGCGATCCTATTCGCGGCGATCGGTGAAAAGGGGTACCTGCTTACTGGGGACGCAGGCATTGAATCGCTACGGGCCGCTGCAACCTTTGCCTCTGAAATTGGCATTGATCTGCCCACACGCGTGACCTTCGCCCAGATTCCTCACCATGGAGGTCGCCATAATGTATCGACTGAAACGTTGAACCTGCTGGTAGGCAAGCCGCTAGAAACAGCACCTGAAAAACCTGTTCGTAGGGCGTTTGTATCGGCGGGAGCTTTGGCACCACGTCACCCCAAGAAAGCCGTGACAAATGCATTTGTTAGTCGGGGTTTCAAGGTAGTTAAGACAAAAGGCCAGAATATTTGTCACCGCTCTCATGGCGCGGTTAATCGTCAGGGGTGGGGGCCGGTTACCTACGAGCCGTTCTATGAGGAAATCGAAGAATGAGTGAAGGAGCCAGCGTCTCAGCCGTTGCCAAAGCCATCAATCAGTTTTCTGACCCTTATGAACGCCAAGCCCGTCTTTACCCCGCTCTGCTGGCGCTGTCACCCATTATCGTGACGGCGATGGCACTGTACGGAGATAAGCTCGGACTGATTTCAGGAGTCGTATCGCTGCTGGTTGCGTTCGGACTGCTTCACCTGCTTTCCGACTATGCCAGAAGCAGGGGAAAGGAAAAAGAGCAAGCGTTGTGGGGAAAATGGGGCGGGGCGCCCAGCACCCAAGTACTGCGCCATCGCGATGGGACGTTCGAACTTGGTGAGCTACGAGGTTATCACGGCAAACTTGCCACACTGATGGGTAAATCCTTCCCCTCAAGTGCTGATGAAACATCAGACCCGCAAGGAGCAGATGCGGTATACGCAGAGGCATGCGGGATGTTGCGTGGTGCCACGCGGGATACCAAAAAATTCAATCTATTGTTCAAGGACAACATCTCTTACGGGTTCCGAAGAAATGCTTTAGGACTTCGAAATATTGCCGTCGCTTCGTGTATCGCCAGTTTGCTCTGGGTAGCTATTCGCCAAGGCCCTTCGATGTGGATATCTCGTTATCAAGCAGCAACGACCCCTGAATCGTTTTTTTTGGTTAGCGAAGTCACAGCCATTGGGGCGTCGCTAGTCATGCTGCTGATCTGGACGACATTTATCACGGAAAAGTCGGTACAAGCGGCAGCATTTTCCTATGCCCGAATGCTTGTTTCGGCTTGCGAGGTTTTGGCTGTAAAGCCAAAAGCCGGTAGCGCGAAGAAAGAAAAGGTCAAGTGAGTCACCCTGCTCCGTCTTTGGCGCATGGAAATGCTTCGAGCTGTGAAAGAGTCGATGCCTTCCGAGGCACCTTGGCAGCCATGTCTGGCCTGGTGGCATTGGTAGATATGGCGGCCATGCGAAGTGCCTTCGATCGTTCCTTTTTCGCGAACGTTTTGAGCACCGATCTCCGATTGGCCTTTAAAAAAACACCCCACAACGGCGTCATTCGCAGACGTACCTATAACTGCATACATCACAAAGCAGGAAGCTACCATGTCGCACATAGAGATCGATTTCATCGGTGTAGAAACCGCGAAAAGTGGTGACGCAATCACAATACGTTACGAGAAAGATGGAGTTGCCGGCGTTCACGTAGTGGATGGTGGCTACATTGATACTGGCGCTCAGGTCATTGAGCAGCTCCGCCAATTTTACGGTACTACTCAGATTGAAAACGTAGTTCTCACACACCCAGACCTTGACCATGCAAACGGTCTGCGGGCAGTGCTGGAAGAGTGCGATGTCGGTACGCTCTGGCTCAATCGACCTTGGCTCTACGCTAGCGAATTGATAGACAGATTTGCCACTTATACGTCCGTAGATGCGCTTGAGCGCAAGCTTCGATCAGTGTACAGCGCTAGTGCAGCGTTAGAAGAGATCGCAATTCGCAAAGGAATACCTATTCAAAGTCCCTTTCAGGGAAGCACGATCGGAATTTTCCAAGTCTTAGCACCGAGCAAAGCTCGTTATCTCGACCTGATCGTGGAATCGGATAAAACACCCGAAGCGGAAACTTCTATTGCTGCAGAATCATTTGAGGCCGTCGCCAAGGCGTTCCGGGCAGTCGCAAATCTAGTTAAATCTGCGTGGGGCGACGAGTATTTTCCTTCTTCTGGAACAAGCACCGAAAATGAGATGAGTGTTGTTCAGTATGCGCAGGTGAATGGGAAGACCATCGTCCTGACAGGTGACGCCGGACGTGAAGCTCTGACCGAAGCGGCAGCCTATGCGCCTTATGCTGGCCTGAGTCTTCCTGGTATCGATATGTTCCAAGTCCCTCACCACGGGGGGCGACATAATGTCTCTACTGAGTTGCTGGATAGTTGGCTCGGCACCAGACAGGACTCCCCTGGAGCATACACTTGGGCTGCACTATGCAGCTCCGCTAAAGCAGATGAAGATCACCCCAGAAAATCGGTTATGCGAGCGATGATGCATCGGGGCGGAAGTTTTGCTGCCACCGAAGGGCAAAACATTGCTTGGATGGAAGGTATTAGTCGTGAGGGCTGGGGCCCTGTGCCGCAGATTCCATACCCCGAAGAGCAAGAGGATTAGAACTGATCAGAAATAAGCCTGAGGATCGCTTTTTATCTTCTTGATTTGTCCGAAGCTTTTGCGTCCTAGATTGATCTAATGGACCAAAGCTTCACGACAAGAACCGATCAGCGTTGGTGAAAAGAGGACGGATTTATTTTCAGCATGATAATAAATCTGCCCGCTTTTCTTCATCAGTCTTATTTCAGATACTGAGATATTGAAGCTGTCGGCGGCACTCGTGCCGCGAAAGAGATGCTTAACTCCGTTACAGATCAATCTTAGAACAATGAATGCTGATACTTTGGGTTGAGTACCTCTACTGGGATGTCGTATAGAGCGCTCATCCCATTGCGGAAATCCTTGACTCCACCATAGCTAGGGTGACGGATCGCAACCACCTCGACGCCGAACCGGCTGGCGTAGCTGAACGCGTCCTGCCCAATCGCAACTACCCGACGAACCTTCAGCCACTTGATCAGCGTCTCGTTCAGCATGTCTACCTGCTGAAGCTCGCGGGCCGTAAACTTTCGATTGGTGAACGGATTCCCAGGCTCATGTGGATGAAATGGAAACACGTTCCATAGCAGGGGCGGCAGATCAACCGCGCGCAACACCGACCAGATTTCAGAGGCTGTACGCTCCGCTAGTGCTGGGCCATTGGTGGCCTGTTTGAAGTTCGAGCCTGGGTATCTCTGGGTCATTTCGGAGAGATGATACTCATCAGTAAGCGCGAGGCCCGTTCGACGGCCACCGCGGTAACCTAGATCGCGCCCCATCCAAATCGTATCTACGCCGATCTCAGCGGCCGCTTTGAGATAACCACGTAGATTGCGACGGCGCGCCGATACAGCATCCGAGCGGTCGTGGACGGGGCATGTGTCAGCGTATGGGTTGAACACGTTGTCCAGTTTTAACTCAGACAGTGCATTCACGAAGGCTGTGGGGGTCATTGCTGCTCATTTTTTACAGGAGGTTCAAATTGCATGGAGTGCGCACGCACGTTGACAATTACGGTACCGCCGCGGTGCGTCTGCAATTCTCGGAATATCTGAAAGCCGGTCAGTATGGCTTTTTCCCACTGCCATAACTTGCATTTTTCAACCTCGTAGCCCTCGACCATGCTCTTGATCTGTTTCAGGACCCCGTAATCGAGGGCTCCTGGCTTGGCTCCGACGTAGAAGTTATGGCCTTTGGCGTGGTTGAATATCCAGGTTGCAATGCCTTCTTCGATGATCATCGCCCGAGCGCCGTCCTCGTTCTCATCCTTCTTCGCATCGGATTTACGTTTACGTTTGAGCAAGGCTCGGAGCACTGGGGACCATCCTAGAAAGGCAACGTATGCTAAGTGGAACACGTCATGAAAGCGGTAGTCATCAGGTTCGTTGCTGTTATCCGTCAGACGGTCGCCGATGAAAACTCCTCTTAGGCTCTGGACCACATATCCGTTGGCCGAGGTTCCGCGCTCAATGAACTCCACGGCTAGGTCGGACGGAAATTGCTCGTGCTCCGGAGCATCGCTGTCAAAGGCAGGGGGATAGACAGTGTCATCTTCCGGCCACCTACTGTGAATTTTTTCTAAGTTCGCCCGAGCTATATCTTCCAGTTTCAGATTGAAGCTCGCACATACAATTGAAAGCTCTGCGAGGTGCATGCCAAGATTTTCGCCTCGACTGTGCGGAGGCATGGAGATGTAATTCTGATAATTCATCTCAGCCATTGAGCCGGCGTGGTTTGCTAGTTTTCCAAGCTGCACCGATCGATCTATCGATTCGGGGCTTCGGCGAATTTCCATTAAGCTGTCGATATGACGGAATGTCACAGGAGTAACGGGGTCCTGCTCCTTCTCTCCGTAGCGAGAACGCAAAATCGCAATGCAGCACTCCCCAATTTGGTTGGGTTCGACGTCAACCAAAGCCGCGATATTTATCAGATACCAAAGAGCATCTCCCAGCTCTTCAGCTGCCAGCTCAGTAACCGTCGTCGCCAAATTGTCACGACGTACTTTTTTGACTGCCGATAACAGGCCGCCAACTTCACCAAAATAGCCGAACTTGAGCTGCTGAAAGCCTTCAGCGTCCCGATCGAACTGGTTTGTCTCGGAGGCCTTTAGCCTGTAATCAAGGATAGGTAGCGGTACGATCTGCGGCATAGGTTTGGGCATGGAAAGTCCCTTCGTCCATTGTGTTCCTTTGCATAAGCGACGCTTCCCGCAAGAACCCATTTCAGGGCCAAGAAGCCGGTCGACTCCGATAGCCACGTATAGAAAGTGATTCGAACCAACTAACCACTTCGATCCTAAAATTTTCCGAAAACTTACTCCGACAGCCGCGGGGCGGCGGATAAAGATCTTCTCCCTCGAAGTTACGTAGCTGATCAGGTATCGCTACCGCATTGCTTCCCCAATAGACGAAATCGTTTCCGACAAGGACATTGTTCGAACTGGTGTCTCTCCCAAGGTTAGCTTGGTTGATCCGACCGTCGGCATGGCTGTGATGGGAGTCTTCTTGCACCCACGCATCATCCACATGGTGATAAATATTGTCTCCGTACGCCATGCTCTCGCTGCTGTAGAGGTCCGGCCGTTTTACTCTGAATCTCTCGTCTTCCCAATATTGCTGGAACGAGAGTTTCTCCGAGACCCTCATTGCAAAAATGAGTCTTTCAGGACGTTTAAGGCCAACGCTACCACAACCGACGATAATATCGCCCACCTGAGCCGCTTTCCTAATTTGCGGTTTGCATGTTCCTAGTGTGCAAATTCCGTGAAAGGGATTCGGGGCGAAACCATAATCTCGTACGAGTCTGTAGGAAAACACCCTCGGCACCCGATTCATTGGCACTCGATCCGCTTGATCTTACGCTTCGGGCTTAAACTGCCATCCGCACACTCCCAGACCTGTTGACCCTTAATTACATCTCTCAAGCGTGGACTATCTACGATGAGCACAGAACTGGCGAGGTCATTGAAAATTTGCGGTAGAGATTCAACGCTCTGCGCAACTGCGACAATCCTTTTCCCCGATGTCCCAGCGTGCCCTGCCGCACCGGTTAGACACTCATTTACATCTTCAGGAATCAGGAATATGCAGATGACCGCATTATCAATGCAGCTTTTGATTTCTTCTGGTACAGCGCCTGATTGTGCGGCTTCTACGATTTCGCGGTCAGCTTCGGCCGTGCAAACGTCAAAGCCTTCTTCTACAAGCTGCCCGGAGACTGACTTCACCTCTGCGTCCATACCTGTCGCGAAAACGACACATGCTTTTTCATTGCCCATGGCTCAATTCCTTTCAACTGCCTGCTATTAACAAAGCAACAAAAGCAACGGATTTATTTAAAAGCCCCGCTGCGAATCCATTCCTGAAAGAATTTTTATCCTGAAATTTTCCGTCGCGCCGAATATGCTCGAATCAGGTATAGCATCAAAACGCCACTGCCGCCCTGCGAAAATTGGTCACACCTCATCTTGCTGAAAAAAAGCTCACATGCGTAAAGAATGCGGACCTTTGGGGGCTTAGGGTTTGCTATAGCGCTAAGCCTTCGGGTGAACAAAAAAGGCCTTGCTGGGCAAGACCTTTTTTCCAATCCAGGCTGCGCGTAGCGTTGCTGCCCTACCTCACCTCAACAATATCCAAAGCCCGATTCGCCAACAGCTCACTCACCTCAATCACCTGCAAAATCCCCATCGCAACACGCCGCCTCGACCCATCCAGATCAAACGCCAAATCACTGATCATGGCATTCGCCGAAGCCAGGTTCTCACTGAGATTCGCAAGCAAACACTCCGAATCCACACCCGGATCAATCCGAAAAATGGAGTCAGACTTGTCAGACGTTTCGCCCTTAGGCTTGGGTTTCAGGTAGTAATCCAGGGCACGAGTGGCCGCGTCGTCGAGCTTTTTGTTACGGGCAGACTGGGCACGGGATGTGGGTTCGTCTGTTACTGGAGGATTCGGTGTAATTTTGACCATAGCCTTAGCTCTCTTTGGTTGAGGCTACTTCCCGTTCGCGACTAAACGATTGGGAGGCAGCTGTACGCAGGTTAGTCGACCGACGAGCTAAGATATCGGCGCGCCCGGAGGCGCCCTGCGCACAGCCACCATCGAGTGCAGGGATGGGGATTCCTGACTGATGGACGCTTGAGCGACTTAGCAACGACGGGCGACTAAACCCGATCACTGATGAGCAGTGACAGGTCCCAAACTACCGACGCAACCCAAGGCGAACAAGCCGGCGGATTCTGGCGTAGTTGTAGGCAAAGGCGCAAGGCGACGTCGGCTGACGAGTTGCGCGCGCCCAATGACTGACAGCCCCATCTGACACTTCACATTGTTCCGGCCCAACATAGCCAGCCCTACCTGTTTTGAGGAAACCGGAACGACCACTTCAAGAAACCTCCTACATCGCGCCCCTCTCTTCCCGCGTTAGCGTCTGTGCTGCATTTAGCGGACGAGATTCACTACGTGGCGACACGCAAAAAAGACATCCCCCAGGTTCGAAACCCGCCCGGCGGCGACGGGCATCACGTCACCTATCGGGACATGACTGCCAGCGAACTGGCCGAGCGCGAAGCCCGGCAGTTGGCTTACGAAGCCATGCTTGCCCGGCAGGCAGCCTATGAACGAGAGCGCTGGGCCACGGTGGATAAAAAGCCCGTATTCAGCGTGACCGGAAGTGTGTTTGCCAAGAGCTGCAAGCTCCCCAACGGCATCGTCGATTACAGCAACCCCAACGGCTACGTCCCGGCAGACCTGGTCAAGCAGTACGGCGAACTCATGTGGCTCGGCGGTCGCAGCGCCGATCCATCCGGCACGATCCCCCTCAAGCGGATCGGTGCGGGTACGGCTCCCGTTACTTTGGGCAGGCTCGCGCTGGGTGGTTCGGCGACTTCCTCGGCTGCAGTTGCCGGTGGCACCGTCGGCGCTGCCCTGCTGACAGGCATCGTCGCCCTGCTCTGGCCTTCCAACCTGGGCGACAGCGCGCTTTATAGCGAAGACCAGCTACGCGACCTCAAGCAGGCCCGCAGCCGCATGCGCCTGAGCGTCGAACAACAGGCCGACGGCAGTCTCAAGGGGTATGGCTTCTATACCGGTCAGCATCCCGATTGGGAGATGGTTGATGTTGTTCAGTTCACGTCGCGAGCCGATCAGTTCATCGCCGACCTGGGGGATGGCATCGAGCTGATCTGGACGCCGGCTACCAATCCGGCTGACACCCCCGGCATTCCCGCTCTGGAAGCAGCACCCCAGGCACCGCCTATTTGGATCTACCCGCCGACGCCGATGGCCGACAGCATCATCGTCGACCCGATCTATCCGCCGGAGTACAGAGATTTCATTCTGGTGTTTCCGGCGGATTCGGGGGTTCGGCCGGTTTATGTGGTTTTAAGTGTTCGTCGAAAGGGTTTGGCCGAGACCGGCCACGACTATCATCCTGCTCCGAAAACCCATGAAATTGTTGGCTTCCCTGGATTGAAAAGAGGCAAGAAAAAAACACCTGTACAAGGAGGTGGCGGCCTACGGGATCGCTGGTTTGATGCGAAGGGCAGAACCATTTATGAATGGGATTCTTCACATGGTGAATTGGAAGCCTATCGTGCGAGTGATGGAAGCCACCTAGGAGCCCTCGATCATATTACGGGCGAGCAGACAGACGGTCCCAAGAAAAACCGTAATATCAAAAAATATTTGTGAGGATCAAATGGGACTCAAACTCAGACTTGAGTGGTATAGCAAACAAACCGAATCCTACGAGGGGGAGGAGTATTCCGAAGACTTGGGCGATGACGGCTCTGTCATTGAAGCCCTAGGGATTCCAGTCAAAAACAATGTAAATAACGGAGGGTTTGATGTCCCCCAAGAATGGGTAAAAACCCTCCAACCTCACTTTCAACACTCAATTGATTCGAGCCGCTACGACTATCAGATTGCTTTCGACTATCGAGACAGCTGGTAGCCACGGAGTGAGTGGTCAATCAAAGAGAAATACAGACTCACGCCACATACCGTGCCCGGCTAAAAAACAGTGCCGCACCGATAGCAATAGCACTGGTTGAAGCGATACCCACATCAAAGCCCGAGATGAAGGATGGCAGCGCAAAAATACTCGCGAATCCCAGCGCAAGCAGGGTTATGCCGAGCCATTTCCTGAGGTCGTAGGATTTCATATAGAAGAACAGCAGCAGGAACACCGCGTATGCCAAGGCGTACAGGCCATATTCGCTCATAGTCCTAACCTCCTTGAGCCTTGATGATCATGGAGGATCCGGAGCGTTGCGGACCTATGCCACCGCTAACTTGTGCATCCAAGCTAACGATGACATCACCGGCGTGATAGGTCGGCAACTTGCCCAGTGTGAACTCGCGGACCGCCCATCCCACAGGGAGGGCTGCGCCGGGCATTAATTTGCCGGCCGCCGTGGCGAAAACGCCAGTAGTTAGGTTGGCGATACTCATTCGTTGGGCGTTGAGTAAATCACCTTGTTGCCGGGTCAGGGGTTTTGAAATCCCGATCATCATTTGGCAGGGTAAATCCTTGGCGAGCATTTTGTCGTAGAGCTCCACCACCTGGTTGCTCACTTCATAGTGGGCGGATTTCGCTTCGCCAAAGTGCAGTGTTCTGAGGCTACCCCGTTCATCGGCTGACAGGGTGAAGCGCGATACGCTGAAGATAATTCCATGGTTGCCAGAAAATTGGCCTGTTTCAAACTTCAATGCTCGCATCCTTATCGAGTCTGTGAAGGCGGGATTCTGTCTTAGCCGGTGTGCTTTTCGCAAATGGTAAAGCTACGGCTCGGATTGCCCTGCTACCTGACGATCCGCAGTCACGATAAAGGGCCTGCCCTCAAGATCCATTTGCTCCAGGACCATCCTGTTCTTATCCACCTCCTTGATGCGCGCCTGCCCCGATCCCCCTTCGGGGTAGATATCACTGAGGTTGGGCATGCTGGGGCCGATAAATTGCGCCACTGTCAAAGGCGAAATATCTTGGCCGTCAACCGAGTAGGTCTTGGGTAACGTCTTCATCTGCTGCAGCGTGAACGACAGGTTTTCGCTGTCTGCGCTCCAGGTGCCGGCGCCATTGGCACTGTATTCGAGCCTGAACGGCTTCGAAGGCTCTGTCCCAACCAGCGCGACGACGCCGCTGACGTTGTAATGATTGTTGGCGAAGTATTCGATGGTGCCCTTGAACTCGAACTTCATGCCGTCGCCGTTGGGATAGCTGAACGCTTCGGTCCAACGACCAATGAAGTGGCTTTTGTAGTAGTCGGCCCTCATTTCGGCCAACCAGGATGAAATGCTGGGGAACCCGGCCAACAAGCCAACAATCGCCACGATCGCGGCCCAGCTTTTTAGCGAGTACTGCTTGAGTGTCGAGACAGCGGTCATCCATAACTCCTTATCCATGAGGAGGCGCGCAGCACTCCGGTTTGCCTGAGCGGTTGTTGCCAGACCGCTCAATAGAAGCGGTCTTCTTCTTTCATGCGGTAAATGCGACCGAACGTCATGAAGGAAATTCCGAAGAACACCAATGTCAGCAATACCCCGCCAGCCATGACGAAGAAGCTGGCGCGATAAGTGTGTAGCTCGGTGGCGATGCTGCTGATTTGGGGAAACCAACGTGAATACAGCAGGGGAACGTCACCCCCTACCTCGTACTGATCATGTTCGTTATAGCGTTGGTCCACGTATTCGTCTTCATGGACTTGCTGATCACCGTCGGTATATCGGTAACGAATGATGATGCCATTTTCATTCATCGGGATGCTTTCCAGTTGCGTCACGGTGCCGTTTACCTCGACAGCGCTCCACCGAATGGCCCCATAAATGGACCCTGAGTGTTTTGCCAGGGAGGCTAGAAATAGCAGTACACAGCAAGCAACGGTAAGCAGGACGATTCGGTTATACAGGTGGTCTTTTTCAGCTTCGCGTGGGTAAAACATGCTCCGGTCCTTCGAATGGGATTGCTGCGCAACCTATTGGCGAGCGACAGGGCAACTTGAGTTTTTATTGAGGCCACGGCCCGTTCGTTGCTGTCGGCCTGTCGATAAGCAGGGTTCAACGGATTGTTATCCTGCCAAGTGTTTCATTTACTTAACAGCACGCCGTCAACACTTTCAATTATCGCCAAAAACAGGCGAGTCGATTCGACAAGCGAAGCGGTACGGCTATATTCACAATGCCTCCATCCTGATTGGATTTGAATCCTTCGCTGTAGATCCTGCCGGAGGGACGTAAGCATCCGAACCGGACTCATCTCCTGTTCTGAGATAACTATGCTCGGACAAAGGAATTCCCCATGGCCTTGGTCGACCCTAGAAATAATGAGTACGACGTTTCCAAACTACAAAGTGCAAGTATTATCGGACACGTCACCACCCAGTCTGCACGCATTTGGATTCGCGTCTATACACCAGGAAACTGGAGTTTGGTTTGGTCAAAAAATGCAATCGAAGGCGATTTGGTAAAGCTGGATGGCAAACCGCTGGCCGAGTTTTTGAAACCGTATAACTGTGCTCATGACTCATATGCATTCAGTTGGGAAGATGATCTGACCCATACCTTCGACCTTCAGGGCCTGGATCAAGACACGACTTATTTCTACTATTTAATGACCGACGAGACAGACGGTACGGACACATTCCGCAGGACCGAAATCGGTTGTCATAAGTCACTCGCCTTCCGGACCATGGCAGACGAGATGCTTGATTTCAGCTTTGGATTCTATAGTTGCCATGATCCGTTCAACGCAAATGGAAGTTATGGCGCCTGGCCTCTTTTTCTGGAAAAAATGGATGTTTCAAACGCCAGATTCGCTATAGGGGGTGGCGATCAGGTGTATGTTGATTGCCAGGAAAGCAAGCACTTTCCTGACATCTGGGAGTGGTTGAAAGACAACAAGGACGACTTGATCGCAGAGTGTTCTACAAAAGGTAAGCTTGACCTTAAAAAGCTCGACGCGTACCTGCTCAATCTGTATCGCTGGTACTATCGAGTGTATTGGAAATTTCCACACCTCCAGGAAGCGTTCTCCAAGTACCCGCAATACATGATCTGGGACGATCATGAAATCATGGATGGCTGGGGTTCTCGTACCGACGAAGAGCGAATCGCAATAATTTCCAGGTATTTCGAACGCGATGACAAGGTAATAGATAGAAAATTGGTTAATTCAATGTGGACGGCTGCGCGGACGGCTTACTTTGAATATGCGCACAGCCACAATCCCGAGACTGGCGTTTCCAAAGGCTCCTTGAAAAAACCAGAGACCTGTATCTGGGATTACGGTTTTGAAAAAGGCGGCATTCCATTTTATATGCTTGACATGCGTGGACATCACGACGTCGAAACCCCGGAAAAGAAGAACTTTCTTCTCGGTACAAAACAAATCGAACGATTCCAAGGATGGTTGAAAAGTAGCGCGAACTCATCCTCTCCCTTGTTATTTGTGGTTAGCCCGGTGCCATTCGTTCACTGGAAATCGGTGCTCTTGACGGCTGGTTCCTGGCTTGACTCCGCCAAAGATGATTGCATGGATGAGTGGGACCATAGCAGCAACCATGCAGAGCGAAACATCCTGCTGGATTCCATCTTTCCAGCGCTGGACAAAAGCGGCAAGACATTGGTGTTCATCAGTGGCGACGTTCACTGTGCCGCTGCGTTTCGACTGAGCCATGATAAATATCGTAAAGCCAGTATTTATCAGGTGACCTCCAGCGCTATTTCCCGAATGCCCGCCGGGCAGTTCGCCGGAACCGGGATCGCAAATTCTGGAAAGATCAACGGTCATGATTCCATCTATTTCGAGCACCTTTTCAGTCACTCGGAAGACAAGAACTTTGCAATATTCCACGTAGCGGGTGGAGCCTCGGCATCTGTCGATCTCTGTTGGCCTGGTGGCTCACAAGGCGAAGCCGTGGTGAAAACCCTACGACTTCGCTGACTCCCGCTTGACGCAAGGCCTTGATAAAACCTGCGCACTGTAAGCCACTATGGTGCGCAGTCATGTCCCGAAAATCTTTCCACTCCATCCCTTCCCGCAAAGCTCCCATCCGCTCCAGCAAACGCCCCTCCAATCCCCCCGCGTCGATAATCCCCGCTTCACACACCCCAGCGTTGCAACCGAGCACCGTGTACCCCCCATGACCCTACGCACCTTCATCCGGAGCTATTGCCTCAACTCCAGGCTCGCCACGCATGCCCTGACCCGGCTGCACCGAGCGCTGTCATCCCTGGCCGCCTACCTGGCCCAGCAAGGCTTCGATTCCAACATATGGCCGGCCACCCGTGACGAAGCCACGCTGGACCGTCGCCTCAACACCGTGTGCCCAGAACTGGCCGCCACCGTGTTCAGCCACGCCCGCGAAGGCATCATCCTTGTCGACCCCTTCGGCCGGGTCATCACCGTGAACGAGGCCTTCACCCGCCTCACCGGCTACGGACAAGAAGAGATAGAAGGCCGCGAGTTGAACTCCCACCGCATGGTCCGCCGCCTCACCGCTTTTTACGCGCCAATGAAAAACGCATTGGATTTCCACGGGCATTGGTCCGGTGAGATTCAGAGCAACCACAAGGATGGCCGGGAGATGACGTCGCGGATCAGCATCAGTGCGGTGCATGACCGTCACGGCAATGTTCAGCACTACGTGGCGCTGTTCAGCGACATGACGCAGATGAAGCAGCGTCTGCAGTTGCTGGAGCGCGATGCCCGGTATGACGCGCTCACGCAGTTGCCCAATCGGTTGTTGTTGGCCGAGCGGATGCGTCAGGCGTTGGGCAAGGCGCGTATTTATCAGCAGAAGGTGGCGATTGCGTTTATTGATCTGGATGGGTTCAAGGCGCTGAACGACAGCTACGGGCATGACTGGGGGGACCGGGTGTTGCAGATTGTCGCGGCGCGGATCAATGCGACGTTGCATGAAGGGGATACGTTGGCGCGGCTGGGTGGGGATGAGTTTGTCGCGGGGCTGGTGGGGTTGCAGGCGGTGGAGGACAGCGAGCCGTTGCTCAAGCGGATGCTGGCGGCGGCGAATGCGCCGATTTTGATTGGCGCGCAAACGGTGGAGATCGCGGCGAGTATCGGGGTGGCGTTTTACCCTGAGCATGGGCATGAGGTGGATGGGCTGATCAGTAAGGCGGATCAGGCCATGTACCTGTCGAAAAAGGCTGGCGGTAATCGTTTGGCGTTTTGTCCGACGCGGTTTATTTCGGTCAATAACGAAGTCTGACGGTGGTGCCGAGGGTGCGTTCGCTGCCGGTTATGACGCCGTAGTCGCCGGTGCCGAGCAGTGAATAGACGGCGGTGATGTAGTTTCGGTCGAAGACGTTGCGCACCCAGCCTTCGACTTCCCAGGCGCGGTCCTGGCTGCGCAGGCCCAGGCGCAAATTGGTGAGGCCGTAGCTGGGTTGATCGCTGCCTTCGCCGCCTTCGAGGGTGCCGGAGTAGCCGGTGCGAAAGCTGTAGTCGATGCCGCTGAAGGCTTCCAATCCGTAGGGCAGCGGGTGGGTGTGGTCGAGGCCGCTGCTGAGGGTCCATTCCGGCGCGTTGTAGAGGCGCTCGCCGCTGAGGTCGCAGGTCCATTGGCCCGAGGCCGGTGGGCACGGGGCGTTGGGGAAGCTGCGGTAGCGCGCATCGCTCCAGGCCACACCCAGGCGCCCGGTGAGTTGGGGGGTGAGTTGCCAGGCGGAATCGAGTTCGATGCCGCGCAGACGGACTTTGCCGACGTTGATCAGGTTGTCCCGCAGCGGTGGTGCGAACAGCGACGTCGGCGGGCTGTAGGTGAGCGCTTGGTAGTTGTCGACGTCGGTCTGGTAGACGGCGAGGTCGAGCAGCGCGCGTTCATCCCAGAACCGCGTTTTCATGCCCAGTTCCAACGACGTAGCGCGCTCCGGTTCGAAGGTGGGCGCGGTGAACGGACCGACCACGTCGAAGTTGATGCCGCCGGCCTTGTAGCCCCGCGACCAGCTGACGTAGCCCATCACCGCCTCGCTGAAACGGTAGCTGGCGCTGAGGAGGCTGGAGACGTTGTGTTCTTCAATCGAATCTTCGCGGTAATAAGCACCACCGAGGGCAATGTCGCGCAGCAATTGTCCACCGGCCTGGAACACCGGGGGCAAGCCGGTCAGCGGGGCGAGGTTGCTGACGTCGCGGGAGATCCAGCCGTCCTTGCGCTCCTGGCTGTAGCGCACGCCGCCGGTGAGTTCCAGCGGGTCAATCGGGCGCCAGGAGAGCTGGCCGAAAATCGCTCGGCTGTCGCCCTTCTGCTCGCCGTCATAACGTTGTTGGGCGCCGTCCAGCAGCATGGCCGGCACCTGGCTCGGATCGGTGATGGTGATGCCCAGTTTCTTCAGTTGCTCCAGTTGATCGCCGACGAACCAGGGCGCGGCGTCCTTGCCATATTCGGCGTCGATCTGCCGGTCGAGCTGCTGGCGCAGGTAGTAAAGGCCGGCGACATAGTCGACGGACGAGCCGGCTGTGCCGGACAGGCGCCATTCCTGGCTGAACTGCCGGTGGCCCAGCTCGGTTTCGGACTGGATCACCGACAGCGCGGTGCTGTCGCTGTCGCGGGTGGCGCGGTAGTCCCAATCGCGGTAGGCGGTGATGCTGGTGAAGCGCATCGCCTCGTCGAGGTCCCAGTTCAACTCCAGTGAGACGCCGTTCTGCAGGGTTTGCGGATGGCCCGGCGCGTCGATGCGGGACTCGCGTTTGTAGGGGTCGGGCTCGGTCAGTGGATAGCCGAGGAATTTGGCGCGTTTGCGGGTTTGCTCGCCGTAATGATTGACCAGCAGGACGTTGCCGGCTTCGTTTTGCTCGGCGTAGTCGGCGATCAGGCGGGCGCTGAAGTCCGGGTTCGGCGTCCACAGCAATTGGCCGCGCAGGCCCTGGCTGTCGGCGTCGCCGAGGCGGCTGCCGTCTTGCAGGTTTTCCACGGCGCCATCGGAGGCGCTGTCGAAAACGTTGAGGCGGCCGGCCAGCACGTCGTCCTGCAGCGGCCCGGAAATCGTCCCGCGATATTCCCGCAAACCGCGCTCGCCATAGCTGGCTTCGAGGTTGGCTTCGGGCTGGAACGTCGGTTGTTTGGTGATGATGTTCAGCGCGCCGGCGGTGGTGTTCTTGCCGAACAAGGTGCCTTGGGGCCCGCGCAAAACTTCGATGCGTTCGATGTCCATCAACTCGGTGAAGGCCATGCCCTGGCGCGCCTGATAGACGCCATCGACGTAGGTGCCGACGCTGCCTTCCAGGCCATCGTTGTAGGCGGTCGCGCCGAAGCCGCGCAGGCCGAAGCCGGCGTAGCGGGCATCGTGGCCGGACACTATCAGGCCCGGCACGCGTTGTTGGATGTCTTGCAGCCGGTGCAGGCCGGCCTCGTCCAGTTGATCGCCGTAGAGGACGTTGATCGGGATCGGTACGTTTTGCGGATCTTCTTCGCGGCGGCGGGCGGTGACGGTGGTTTCGTCGAGCGTGAGGGTGCTGGGGGCCGCTTGTTCGGCATGGGCTGACGCCCAAGGCAACGCACAAAGGCTGCCGAGCAAGAGCAGCCGATAACCCAAACCCGACATGCTAGAACTCCCGAGCCATTTCGCGACGCACCGTGTCCGGGCAACAGGCCAGTGTCTTGACGCAGGCCAGCAATTCGCGGCTGTCGGCGGGCTTGAGCAGTATCGCGTCGAACGCCAGGTCCTTTGGGTAGTTCTCCGGTCTGCGTGGCGGGACCGCGGAGTAAAGCACCACGGGCAGATGATCCCAACGCTCGCGCACCTGGCGCAGCAGTGCCCAGCCGTCCATGCCCGGCATCATCTGGTCGCTGATCAGCAGGTCGATTGGCTGTTCAGCCAGGCAGGCCAAGGCGTCTTCGCCGTTCGCCGCCAGGCTCACGTCAAAACCGTAGCCGGCCAGCAGGTCGTAGAGCCATTCGCTGTTTTGTTCGACATCGTCCACCAGCAGAACGTGTTTGCCCTGGCCGTCGAGCGGCGTGACGTTGTTGTCGACGAGGCCGTTTTCCAGGTCGTCTTCGTGGGCGCATTTGAGTTGCAGGCGAAAACTGAAGTGGCTGCCCTGCCCCGTGGCCTGGGGTTCGAGGCGGCTGTCCATGCGTTCCAGCAGTTGCGTGACGATGGACAGGCCCAGCCCGCTGCCCTCGAAGCGCTGGGCATTGCGGCCGCGGCGGAACGGTTGCAGCAGGTGTTCGAACTCTTGCGGGTCGATGCCGATGCCGGTGTCGATCACGCTGAAGCGCAGCTCCACGGTGTCGGCGGTGGCGCCTGGACACGAGCTCACTTCGAAACGGATCTGGCCATTGCGGGTGAATTTTGCCGCGTTCGCCAGGAGGTTCATGAGGATCTGTCGAAGGCGCTTGAAATCGGCCTCTACCAATGGCGGCAGGTCATCGGCCAGCACGGCCTCGAAAGTGTTGCCTTGGCGGGCGGCGAGAAAGCCCGCCTCGTCTGCGATCTCTTGCAGGAAGCCGTACAGATAGTCCGGTGCGAGGGTCAGTTGCATCTGCTCCAGCTCGCCACGGGAGAACTCGAGCATCTCGTCGATCAGTTCCAGTTGCTGGCGGGCGTTGCGCTCGATGGTGGCTTGATAGTCGCGGTTGGGGCCGGCGTGCAACAGGCGCGCGTAGTCGATGATGCGCACCAGCGGCGAGCGCAGGTCGTGGCTGATGCGCGCCATCAACGCACTGCGCGCCGCTAGGGATTCGCGCAGCTGCGAGGTGCGCAGGGCCACGGTGCTTTCCAGGCGTTCGTGCTCGGCTTGGCGTTGCTGTTCGAGGGTGGACAGGGCGTGTTTTTCGCGGTGGCGGCTGCGGGCGACTTCCATGATCAAGGTGCAGACCAGCAACACCACGCCCGGGAGTGTGGACGATAAGCTGTATTTGCTTTGGGGCGACTGCCAGGGCAAGTATTCCTGGGGGAAAAGCGTCCGCATCAGCAATTGTGCAAGCAAGAGCCCCGACACCAGCCAGGCCATCCAGCTGTAGTTCAGTCGTCTGCGCCAAGCCATGAACAGCGTGGCGAGCAGCGCGCCGTAGAAACTCAGGAGGGCGATCTGGACGATCTGCGCACCCTGGACGGGATCGATTTTTAGCCACCAGAGTCGGCCGAGAATACAACCCAACAGCGGCACCCAGTAGCTCCAGCCAATGACTCTGGGCAGCACGGAGACCTGCAACAGCACGCGGAAGTAGCCAAGGAACAGGACGAACGCGATGGCGCTGGCGCAGGTCAGCAGCTCCCGTGTCCAGCCCAGTGCGGTGGGCCAGTAGATCAGGTAGCCGTTGAGGATGCAGGTCAGCAGGATGTAGCTCAGGACCGCACCCGCGTTCACGGCCAGCAGTCGGGAACGCAGGATCACACTGACGATCAGACCGAACGGGACGACCAGCAGGACGATGCCTAGGGTGAGTCCGTCGCTGAGGTAGGTCTGTTGCTGACTGCGCAGCAGTGCCGGTTCGGACCAGAGTTCCGGTTCCAGCAACATCTGGAAGTTGCTCGTCACGCGGACGAACACCGTGACGCTCTCCCCCGCCGCCACCGACACTGGAAACGCCGGCTGACGCGCCACTGGCTGGAGCCACTCAACCAAGGGATAGGCGCCTCCGCCGTAGGCAACACGCCCCGGTTGGTAGACACGGATGTCTTCCAGGCGCGGCGCGCCGACCTCCAGCAAACGCGAACACGCCACAGCGCTTGAGTTGGTGAGCGGCACTTTCAACCAGAAGGCGGAGCGGCTGTAGCCTTGGGTCGGCCAGCTTGGGGTGGCGGGGTTGAAGCGTGTTTCGGGCAATTGCGCGACGTCTTCCAGGCTCAAGCTGGCCTGGGGGTCTTCGAAAATCTGTATCGCGGGCATCAGGTCCAGGTGGTCAGCCCGGCAGATATCCACAGGCGCGGCGTGCAGCAAGCCTGTGGATAACAACGCTGTCGCCAGCAATAAAACCTGTAGGAGCCGCATCAGGCGCGCCCGGCCAACTCGGTTTCGGTGATGCCCAGGGCTTGCTGGCGAAACTGGCTGGGCGTCATGCCGATTCGCTGGCGGAAGGCCGTGGTGAAGTTGCAGGCGTTGCGAAAGCCCACCAGTTCGGCGACGTCCTGCACGCTCATGGCGCTTTCGGAAAGCAGATCCTGGCCGCGCCGCAGTCGTGCGTCGCGAATGTAGGCGAACACGGTCAGCCCCAGATGCTCGCGAAAGATCGCGGTGAGGCGTTTTTCATGGGTGCCGACTTTTTGCGCGAGCAGGCCCAGGGACGGCATGTCGTCCAGGTGGTTTTCGATCAGTCGCATCGCCGCGCGCAGCACGATCTCATCGCCTTGCGGCTCCGGATCGGCCGGGCGTTCCTGGACGGCCGGTGGCGCGCGCCAGGTCAATTGCAGGTGGATCCTGATACGCGCCAGCACTTCTTCGGGGGCGCAGGACTTGGGGATGTAGTCCACCGCGCCCACGGTCAGCCCTTCCAGGCGCTCCAACGAAGTGTTGGCCGACGACAGGAACAGGATCGGGACATGCCGGGTGGCCGGTGCCTCGCGCAATAGCCGGCACAGGCTGAAACCGTCCATTTGCGGCATGTGCACATCCAGGACGATAAGGTCCGGGCGCAGGGCAAGAGCCCGTTGATAACCTTGATAGGCGTCGCTGGCCAGGGAAATGCGCCAGGGCTGTGTCTTCAACAGGATGAGCGTCGCGCGGATATCTTCGGGGACATCGTCGATCAGCAGAATATGCGGCAACAGCTCGGACGCCGCCACGCCCCCCGCCGGCGCTGCCTGCCTTTCGTATCGTCCGTTGTCCATTCGCCAGGTCTCTCGTTGTGTTTAGCCACGTCACTGTCGCGAAATTGCCCGGCAAGGAATCACGTATCGGGCCGGCAACAAGCCGATATAACGGCAGATCAGGCGAGAACTGAAGCTATCAAATTTTTAATGGGCGATAAACGGTCGTCCCGGCCGTGACGTCCACTGAATGCGGGGCGTCTTGGGGGCACAGGAGCGTGTGGCGAGGGGGATTGGACAAGAAGAAGTGACTGCGCCTGGAAAGGCCCAGGCGAGCCCATTGATAGCGGATCGTTCACTTAAACCGTGGCGAGGGAGCTTGCTCCCTCGCCACGGGTTTGTTGAACGCCTAAGCAAGGTGGCCTGGAACGATTAGAACTGGTAACCGATCTGAGCGAGCAGTTGAGGATTTTCCTGGCGGGTATCGCTCTGCGCTTCACCGCCGGAGTGGCGCCACGCGACCGTTGCATCGAACGAAATCTGGCCGTATTGAGCGCGTAACCCCACACCGCCACCGGAGATGCTGCGGGTGTTTTTCTCATCGGCCCACTCGTTGTGGTTGATGCGCACTTTACCGGCATCCCAGAACAGGTAAGGCGTGAGCTTGTCGATCGGATAGCGAAGTTCGATCTGGGTCAGCAGGCCTTCGTCGCCCGAGCCTTCGCTTTGGGGATAAGCCCGCACACCATCGATGCCGCCGAGGCTGAAATCTTCGGAAGAGTCCAGGTTGTCATTGCTCCATTGGCCGAGGACGCGGGCGAAGAGCGTGAAGTTGGCGGGCAGCGCTTGCAGACGGGCGAGGTCGACGTTCACTTTACTGAAGTGGCCCTCGGTCTGGGCGGTCTGACGGTCGCCTTCGCGCAGGGCCGAATCCAGTTTCAGGTCACCGTAGGTCAGCGTCGCGCCGCCGTAGGTGATACCGCCGCCGAACAAGGTGTCCCTCACGTCGAATTGCAAGCTGATGGGCAGCGTGTTGCTGCTTTTTTCAAAGCTCAGCCCCAGCGCTTCGTACTTATCCTCAAGGTCCTTGTGCTGGTATTGCCCGGCCAACATGACGTTCGCCTGGTTGCTGCGCAGGAGCGGGTAACTCAGGCCGATGCTGCTGACCTCGGCGGTACCGGTCGCCCCCAGGTCGGCGAATTCGGCGCCCAGGTCGTAACTGCTCTGGGCGTAACCCACGTTGCCGCGCAGGCCGGACGTTCCCAATGGCATCGAGTAGCCGAGGCTACCGAAATACAGGTCCTCATCGGTCGCCATCACGGCGGCGCTGAGCCTGTCGCCCAGCATCAACGGGCTGTTCCAGTCACCTTGTACCGTCAGGCGGTTGCGCCCCGAGTATCGGTTGCCGTGGTTATCCAGCGTGGCCTTGCCCTCGAAGGCCTCGGTTCTGCTCACTTTGGCATCCAGATCGCCCGTACCGAGCGCCTCGCCCGGCCGGATGACCGGGCGAACAGCCACGCCCGGCAAGTCAGACAGGACCAAGATGCTGCGCTCCAGGCGGTCACGCTCGATCACGTCGCCCGGCTGCAAATCGTTCAGGAAAGGCTGCGCCTGGGCGGCCAGTTTCCCATCGTCGTTGGTGGCGGTGACTTTCCCATAGCGGCCTTCGATCACCGCAATGGTCAGCTCGCCGTTGGCCATGCGTTGTGCCGGCAGATAGGCACGGGCAAACGGGTAGCCCTGCTCGCGGTAGTAAAGCGTGACCTGCCGGGCCACTTCCCGCAGCTCGTCCAGGTCAAGGGCCTGGCCGATGACCGGCGCGACGACGTGCTGCAGGCTTGCCCCGTCAATGTGGGTGTTGTCGGTGAAATGCACGGCGTTGAGCTGGACTTTGGCGCCGCCGACTTTTTCCTGGACCGGTTGCGGCGGTTCTACATCCAGGCGAATGCTTTGTGGCAATTCCTGCTGCGGAATCGGCAGTTCCTGCAGGATACGACCGGCGTCGGGGATTGGGCGGGTCGGCAGGGTCGCCGCCCAGGCCTGGGAGGTGGATAACAACGCCAGACCAGCAGCGCAGGACATCAGTTTGTTATGCATTGGATAAGTCTCGAATAATCCGGGTTGCCTGAGCCCATGACCGCGTCCGGGGACGCGGCCAAGGGGCTCCTTCAAAGGAAAAGGTGGGAGTCAGGGATCAGGGACGCATGGCCAGACTCGGCAAGCGCACACCGCCGCGCACAACGAAAACGGTCTGTGGCGGGTAAGCCGCACAAGCGCCTCCGCCGGATACACCGCCGTCGGCGCAGACGTTCCCGGCCAGTTCCCGCTCGCTGTCGGCGCTCTCGGCCTGGGTAGCCGAATCGCCGTCGCCATTGCCAGCACCGTTCGCACGAGTGCCACCCTGGTCCACCAGCAGCAGACCGCCGTCCTCGATGCCACGATCAGACCAGTCGGCCTGGTTCGGCTGGGTCGGATTGAGATCCGGATCATGCGGCGAACCCACCTGCGCACCGACGCGTGTCGCATCGGCGACGCTCTGCCGGACGGCGTCGTAATCAACGGACGCTGTCACGGTCAGATTGGCATTGGCCGGGTTGCTCACGATCAGGTAACCGAGGTCAGCCAGCCCGCCAATGTTGATCAGGTGCGAGCCCGGGCCTTGCGTCCCTACCGAATACAGTGGGTTGCCGAGCATCGGCTTGGTGTCGCCGTTCCACAGACCGTTGGCGTCGTAGCCGCCGATGCCGCCACCGTTGAACGTGGTTTGGCCATCAAACACCTTGGTCTGGGTGGTCGTACCGTTGGTGGACACCACCAGGACGGGTTGCTCGCGGTACACGGCATGAACGCCGGTGTTGCCCAACACCCTGCCGAAATTGCTCTGCTGCTCGTCACTGTTGTAGCGGAAGTTGCCGCTGCCACTGCCGACCACATCCACCACGCGGGTGCTGCCAGCGAGGCTACCGGTGTAGATCAGCGCCCGGCCGCCAACGCCGGTGGACACCGTCACGCCCGCGTCGGCCTTCACATCGCCACCCGCGGCCACGCCCGCCGAAGCGGATTGACCGGCGTTGAGCACGATCGCATCGGAGGCATTGCTGGTGGTGCTGACGTTCTCGGCCAGGGTGATATTGCCGGAGGTCGTCACCACCTGGGCTTTGCCGGTGTTGCCGATGCCGACGATCTGATCCAGCTGGGTGCCGTCCAGTGCCGTCTCGGTCAGCCTGCCGACGGTGACGTCGCTGCGGTTAACGAAGCTGACATCCTTCGCGCGGCTGGCGATGTCGCCGACCCAGTTGCTGGCGTTGCGCAGGTCGAAATCGCCGCCCTTGAGGGCCAGGCCATCAGCGGTGATGTTGCCCTTGGCATTTTGGGTGGTCTTGCCATCGACGTTGAGGAACACGTTGCCGCTGGTGACCAGTGCTTCGTTGATCGCCAAATTGCCTTGGGTGCCGATGCTCACATCGCCAGTGTTTTTCACCCCGGTGGTGGTCTTGATCAGGTTACCGTTGCCATCGGTTTCGGTCAGCGTGCCGACCTTCAGGTTGCCGGTGTTGTTGAAGGCGACCTTGCCCGCCTCGCTGGCAATATCACCCACGACGTTGCCGTTGTTACGCAACTCGAAGTCACCGCCGTTGAGGGCCAGGCCGTCGGCGGTGATGTTGCCCTTGGCGTTCTGGGTGGTCTTGCCATCGATGTTGAGGAACACGTTGCCGCTGGTGACCAGCGCTTCGTTGATCGCCAGATTGCCTTGGGTGCCGATGCTGACGTCGCCGGTGTTGTTCACACCGGTGGTGGTCTTGATCAGGTTGCCGTTGCCATCGGTTTCGGTCAGCGTGCCGACCTTCAGGTCGCCGGTGTTGTTGAAGGCGACTTTGCCCGCCTCGCTGGCGATGTCGCCCACCACATTACCGTTGTTGCGCAGCTCGAAGTCGCCGCCGTTGAGGGCCAGGCCGTCGGCGGTGATGTTGCCCTTGGCGTTTTGGGTGGTCTTGCCGTCGACATTGAGGAACACGTTGCCGCTGGTGACCAGCGCTTCGTTGATCGCCAGATTGCCTTGGGTGCCGATGCTCACATCGCCGGTGTTGTTCACGCCGGTGATGGTGGTCTGGGTGCCGTCGGCATGGGTCGCGGTCAGCGAACCCACCTTGAGGTTCCCGCTGTTGTTGAATTGGACCTTGCCCGCCTCGCTGGCGATATCGCCGATCACGTTGCCGGTGTTGCCCAGTGCGTAATTGCCCCCTAGCAGCACCAGACCGCTGGCATCGAGCTTGGCCCCGGCGTCGCCGGACTGAGTCGTGTTGCCCGCCACTTCCAGCGTGATGATGTCGTCGGCCCGGGCCTGGCCCTGGCTGGTGTCATCGCGTGGGCCATTTTCGATGGTGATGCCTTTTACCAGCGTCAGGTCGTGATCGGTTTTCAGGGTGACCGCCTCATCGGACGTGATCCCCACGGTGCCGTCCACGGTGCCCACTGTCAGGTTGCCGTTGCCAGCGAATTTCAGGCTGCCGACATCGGCGGCGATGACACCCACGTCATGCCCGCCCTTGCCCAGTTGGAAGTCACCTTCGCCGCGCAAGGCCAATTCGTCTGCGGTGATGGTCGCGCCCGTTGCCTGGGTCGCACCTTTGCCCGCGTCGACGCTCAGCGTCAGGCCCTTGCCAGTGGTGCCGTCTTCGTCGGTGCCTTCAGGATCCTTGAGCATCAGATCGCCCAGCAGGTCCAGGACGCCATTTGCGACCAGGGCCAGATCGTCCTTGAACGTTGCGCCTTCATCATCGACGGTGATGTTGCGCGTCTTGTCGTTACCGATGGCGACCTTGTCGAAGCCATCCTGGATATTCGCCAGGTCAGCGTCAGACAGCACCAACGGATCGTTAGGCCCGGTCACTTCCGGGTCATCGCCGCCGCCCAGGTGAATATCCAGGCCATCGGTCTTCTGTTGCAAGGTGAGACTGCCGCTACCGGCAACGCTCGCGGCGAGGTCGATTTCGTCGGCGGTCAGGCTGGTATCGCCTTGGGTGAGCAGGGCCTGGCCGACCGTGAGTTTATCAGCGACAAGGTTCAGGTCGCCGGTCTGGGTCATGCCGGCGACCGGCACGCCTTGGGGGTTTGTCGGGGTCTGGCTGTCGGGAATGGTCACCACGCCAACGGTCAGGTCATCGACATCGGCAAAGCTTACCGTGCCGGTGTCGCTGGCGATCGTGTTGACGTCGTTGGCCGCGTTGTCGAGGTCATGAACGGCGCCATCCCCCAGCAGCACCAGGCCATCGGCGACGATGGCACCGCCAGCGGTCTGGTCGATCTTGCCGCCATTGCTTTGCAACGCCAGGACCGGCGCCGGTTTGTTGTCGTCGTTACCGGTGCCCGGTGCGTCCGCCACGGTCAGTTGGTCATTGATGTGGATGTTGCCGGTACCGGCATCGAGGATAAGGTTGTCGTTGATCCGGGTCGCTTCGATGATGCTGATGTCACCGGTCATGTCCGCGCCGCCAATCTTGACGGAGGTAAACCCGTCGCCCAAGGCGCTGATGTCGGTGCCGGTCAGTTCCAACGAACCGGGGGCATCGCCGGTGCTGCCGCCCACGGCAATGTTTTTGCTCGGGGTGTTGGTCTCGAGTGCGATCTTGCCGTTGCCGGTGACGCTGCCGGCGCCGCCGTTGAAGTTGATATCGTCGGCCTTGATGGCCAGGTTGTTGTCAGTGCTGTTGAGGCTGCCGTTGAACGTGATGGAACTGCCTTGCAGGCCCTTGCTGCCCGAGGTGTTGGTCTTGATGTTGTCGACGTACAGCGAGCCGCCGACCTGCTTGCCCGCGGTCTGGTCGAAACTGCCCGAGACGAACACGAACTTGTACGTGCCGGCCCTATCAGCCGTTGCCGTGCGGGTTTGCCAATTCACCGCGCCCGTACCGTTACCCGTTTCGTTCAGGATGATCTGGTATTCGCCGGTGTTGACGTTCAGCAGATAGCCGAAGACATCGTAGGTATCGCCGCCCGCGACCGGTTTGTAATCGAAACTGACCGATTCCCCCGCCGCCAGGGAGACCGTGCCCTCACTTACCACCGAAGGGCCGCGCATGATGCAGCCGGCGGGGGCGTTGAGGCAGTTGGAATTGTTCTCGGTACCCAGCAGCAGCGCAGCGCCGCCGTCCTTGCCCTGGCCAGCAGCGGCGACCGGGGTGAGGGGTTTGTAGTTCATGTCGCCCTGGTCGCCAGGGGAAACGCTCGGCGCATTACCATTGGTTGGCGAGGTTGTCGGCAACGTCGGGTCATCCGGCGACACCACGCCATCGACCACGGTGACGCCGGTGAAGAACTGGGCGATGGACGTCTTCCACCCGACCAGGCCGTTTTCGAAGTCGGCGTTCAGGAACTGTGAAGTGCCCAGCTCAACGGCACCTGTGTAGACCTGCTCACCACTGGTGAAGACTTTCGCGCCGTTGATGAACGTCTTGCCGGTGCCACTGGTGGTCGCGTACAGAGCACCCAGCGCGCTGTTACCGCCGACCATGTCGCTGAAGATGATCGAGCCCGAGCCGGCGTCGACACGCAGTTGGCGGTTGTTGGCCACCGCATCGGAATCCACCACGCCGGCAAACACGACGTTGCCACCGTTGCTCTTCAAACTGACGTCGGTGTTCAGGGCGATCTTGCCGTTGAGGATCAAGGCCAGGCTGTTGCCATTGCCTGCGCCACTGGCGTCGATGTCGCCGTTGAGGAAAATATTGCCAAAGACGTAGCGGCCTGTTCCGCCGTCGTTGTGTCCGGACTGCAACGTCAGCGTCCGGTCGCCGCTGATGCTCGACGGGGTGTAGTCGCCATTCCAGTGGATGCTGTTGTCGGCCTTGATCGCCACATCGGTGCCGCCGGCCAGGGCGGTGTCGATTGCGTTGAAGCCAACCGTGGCGTCTGTCCCGTTGGCGCCGCCGGTCAAGCCTCCGTTACCTGGAGCCACCGTGACGCTGTCCGGATCGAGCAACCACAAGCCACCCTTGCCTTTTTTAGCCGAAGCATCGGCGGCTTTGCTCACCGCCAGCTTGGCGCCGCTGGTTTCGATCTTGCCGCCGTCGCCGCCCTTGGCGCCGCCAGTGGCTTTCAGTGTGCCGTCCACGCGGGTCACGCTGCCCGGTTTCTTGACATCGGACCAGGCCACCACGGTGCCGCCCTTGCCGTTGTCGGTCGCCGATGCATCGAGCACGGCACCGGCGGCAATGGTGGTCTGGCTGGCCTGTTTGATCGCAGGGTCCTTGCCTTGCCAGCTACCGCCTACATAAATGTCGCCGCCGCCCTTGGCCCCGGTGGCGTCGAGCTCGGCACCGCCGTTGATCGCCAGACGGTCCCCGGTCACGACGATCTTGCCGCCCTTGCCGGTGTCGGAGGACACATCGATACGTCCGGCGACTTGCACACCGCCCTGGTCGCCCATCAGCGTGACCAGACCGTTTTCGCCGATATCCAGGGACCGGGCTTCGATCAGCCCGGTGTTGTTGATGACGGTGCTCGCCAGGGTTTCCGCGGCACGGGCGGTCAGCAGGATTTTCCCGGCATCGGCACGAATGGCGCCGCCGTTTTCGATCAACGCTTGAAGCGCGCCTTCTTTGACTTCCAATTGCACCGGCCCGCCCAAGTCGAGCGTCACGACACGGCCAGCGCCCAGCAGCACATTGCCCTTGTTCGCGGTGATGTTGCCTTCGTTGACGATTTTTGCGGCGATCAGGGCAATGGTGCCGCCTTGTGCGGCATTGATGTTGCCCTGGTTGACCACCGATGCGGCGCTGTCACCACTGAAACGGTAATTGCCGGCGAGGAAATCTTCTGTGGATAAGTTGAGCGTGGAGGCCACCAGGCCGCCGACATCAACCTGTGCGCTGGGCGTGAACAGGACGCCGTTGGGGTTGACCAGGAACACTTGGCCGTTGGCTTTCAGTGCGCCCTGGATCACCGACACATCCGAGCCCAACACGCGGTTCAATGCGACAGACGCCGCGCCAGGCTGGACGAACTGGACGGTGTTGCCTTTGCCGATGGAAAAGCTCTGCCAGTCAATGGCGAGCTTGTCGCTGCCCTGATGAATGGCCATGTTGTTGCCATTTTGTTGAATGTTGCCGTTACCCGCCACGATATTGCCGCCGGAAGGCAACCCTCCCGCCGCGGCGACCGAGGCGAAGACACCGCCGCCCACGCCGATGACGAGGCTGAGCCCGAGGTTGAGGGATTGCCGGCTTTTGTCTTTGCCTTGGCTCTTGACCAACTCGGATGCCACCTGCCACGCGCCCATCACGGCATTCCAGACGACTCGGTAAGCTCTATTCATTTTTGTTCACTCATCCTTAATGCGGCGGATCGTGCCATGACGACCAGGCGGTTCGCTGTCGACAAATCAAATGGAAAACCGTATCCGGACGGATTGCGGCTCAGAATCCCAAACTGCTCTGGTCCATCATGTCTGCGGCCTGAGGGGTAGCGCCTTTGCTTGAGCGCCCATGGCTTTTGATTGAGCGGATTGGATGGGATTTTTTTACGAGAGATGGATGAAGTGCGGCGGATGAATCCTGGTCGCCTCGTAATGGGCGACCTATGCTGAGGCGGTCTCACTTCGACAGGCAGGCTGTGATGATCCAATGCAAACGCGCCTATGAAACAACGAGCGCCGAGGATGGCGTACGGGTTCTGGTGGACCGCTTGTGGCCGCGTAATCGCCGCAAGGACGAACTCGCCATAGCCGAGTGGCTGCCGGAGGTCGGGCCTTCCCATGAGTTGCGCAAGGCGTTCAAGGCGGGGGCGGTTTCGTTTGCCGAGTTCAGCGTGGCGTATCGGCGTGAGCTGGCGGCGCGGCCAGAGCATTGGTGGAAGCTGGTGGATATTGCGCGGGATGGGACGCTGACGTTGGTGTATGCGGCCAAGTCGACGGTTGAGAATAATGCGGTGGTGTTGGCGCAGTGGTTGGAGGATGAGGTGGAGAAACGGGCGGAGGGGAGTTCGCCGGTTTGTTATTTTTCTGAGTTTCCGGAGCTTTGAGTTGATCGTTCCCCCGCTCCCGCATGGGAACGCCGCCAGGGACGCTCCGCGTTCCGCTTCTGCGAGGTGACGCAGAGCGTCACGGGATGCATGCCCACGCAGAGCGTGGGCATGATCAGGGTGCGGCGGCGGTGGAAGATCGTTCCTCACGCTCCGCGTGGGAACGCCGCCAGGGACGCTCCGCGTTCCGCTTCTGCGAGGTGACGCAGAGTGTGGGAACAATCAATGCACTGCACAGAGCTCTCCACGGGGTAATTGGTTTGCTTAAGTTCGGCGGCGTGCGGCTAAGATGGCGCGCAGAGAAACCACAAGGAAGACAGCCGCGATGCAATCGCCATTTGATCCGTTGGTTCATATCGATTGGAAAACACCGGGCAGCGACTTGCTCGGGCTGTTGCAGCATTACTATCCCGACATCGGTGTGTTTGCCGGCCCGGGGTTCGAGGCGTTGTTGGATGAGCTGTCCAACGAGATGCCCGAGGTCTGCTTCGAGGCGCTGGCGCCGGTGTTGGCGGCTCAGGGGTATGACTTGTGGAACCTGGATGCCGGTGGCGATGATTATCGGCCGGTGATTGTCCGGACCGATCAGCGTGAGGCGTTTGCCAAGCACTGGCAAGGCCAGCGCGGCGAGGTGGGGTTCACGGCGAGTTTGATCGCTTCGCCGGAGCCCGCCGCCGTCGAACGCAAACAGGTCAAACCCAAGCGCGGCAAGGTGAAGTGGCTGCAGGAAGTCCATGACTATCCCGGCGCCACCTATGTGCATGAATACAACTACCGCAACGGTTGGGCCGCCATCACCGAGCAGGACGAAGACCAGTGGTTGTGCTTCCTGATCGATTACAACCAGTGGCCGCCCACCGAGCAGGACATGCTCGAACACCGGACCGATGGCGTGGACGGCGCGGACTTGCAGCTCATCGATGCCGATGCCCAGCGCAGCCTGTGGAAACGTCGGGTCGTACGCGGCGATTACAGTGCGGATGACCGTTATCAATACGAAGTTCGGCAAGGTGATGAGATCGCGACGTTCGGACCTGCCGGGGTGCAGTGGCCGGAGGTTGAACAGCCCTGCGTGGTGGTGGGCTCGGAGATATTCGAACGCCAGCGTATTTACGAACCCGAGCATTTGACGCGGATCTGGCGGATCACGGCGGACAGCAGCGAGGTGATTTTCGAGTACGCGGATGAACTGACGGTCCTGCCCATCGGCCCTCGCCGTTTACTGTTCATGCAGCACAACGGCCCGAAGTGCTGGGTCTGGAATCAAGACCCGCCGCACCAGGCCATCGTCGCCAAACCGATGCCCGCTGAGGCCTATAAGCTGCGGGCCTCAACCGCGTACCTGGGGGGTGACGAGATCCTGCTGTTCAGCGAAGGCGCGCGGCAGAACGTCGAGCACTCGGGTTATCAGGAGACGGTGCTGTTGGCGTGGCGCCTCAACTTCATGACTGGCACTGCGACAAAGGCGACACTGGATGGTTTCGGCAGCGAACTGCGCCAGGACACGCGCCTGCTCGTCACGCAGCCCAAGCAGGTCATTACCTTGCGCACGTTTCACGGGCAGCTTCATGTGTCCCGGGGGCATGGGGATTGGTGGGTGTGGAATTACAGCAGCAATACGTTTGGCACACACACCCTGGCCTGGTTCTGGAATCAGCGCAGCCATGAGGTGGTGAAGCTGTCTTCCAAGGATATTGCGCGGGTGAAGCCGGAGATTCGTTACTTGGCGGCGCAGGATCGGTATCTGGCGTTCGAGACGGAGTTTGTCGCGCGGTTGCCGGTGTTCAGTGAGATGGTTGAGGCCAAGGGGGGTGAGGTTTTGGTTTTTGAGTGAGGGGCTTCTGCCGCATTTCCTTCGACCGTACGCTATCACCGTGGCGAGGGAGCTTGCTCCCTCGCCACGGGGTTAGCGGTGTTTTTGAGGGCTCAAACCCGCAGCAACCCGCGAAACCCTCGCGCCGCGTAATACGACTGCACGCCATTGTGGTAAACGAACACCCGGCCATAACGAAAGTCACCGAAAATCGCCCCGCCGAGGGCGCGAAGCTCAGGGGGGGTTGCCAGCCAGCTGGAAGTCTTGGCATCGAATTCCCCCAGTTCCTGCAGCGCTCGGTACTGGTCTTCCGTCAACAGGGCGATGCCCATCGCTTCGGCCATTTCAACCGCGCTGCCCGTTGGCTTGTTCTCCTTGCGAGCGTCCAGGGCCGCGCGGTCGTAGCAGAGGCTTCTGCGACCGGTCGGGCTTTCTTTGGCGCAATCGCAGAAGGTGACAACGCCGGTCTTCGGGTCGAGACCGATCACGTCTGGCTCGCCGCCGGTGGCTTCCATGGCCTGAAGGGATTTCAGGACGTTAAGGTTGCCTTCCAACCTGGCCTGGACGTCGGCCCATGGGATACCTGGGTGGCGATGGGGGTTTTGTTCGAAGCGGGCTTTCAAAGTTTGGAGAAGGTTTTCCTGGTGTTGTTTTTTCATGGTTTTGGGTCCGTTGGTGGCCGGTTCCAAATCTTGGCAGTACCAGCGTAGCAACCCCATTGAGGCGTGAGGTCAGAAACCAATATCCATCTAGAAAGATCAAGAATTTTGCACGCTATCAAAACCTCTGATACCGTGCTGAAATCCTGATACGGAAGAATGGCTATGCCCGCCTCCCACCAAGACCACGATCTCCCCGAAAGGCGTGATCTGATCGAGCTCAAAGTCTACGTAGAGAACGTGCTGGGCCTGAAGCTGCGCTTAAAACCGTGGGAGCACGTCAAGATCCTTCCGTATGCGTTGCGTGACCGCTACGAATTTTTCGTCACGGAAATCTTCGGGTCCGGCTGCCTCATTCTCAAGGAACGTCCACAGCGTGAAGCCAGCGTTGCGGATGTCGCCAAGCATATTCAGGCCATCCACAACTTTCAGGCATATAAAAAGCTGCCCGAGACCGGCGACTTGATGATTTTCGTCACAGACACGCTTCCGAGTTATGACCGCAAGCGGCTGGTGGAGAAAGGCGTCCAGTTCATCGTGCCGGGCAATCAGCTTTTCCTTCCGGCCTTTGGCATGGACTTGCGTGAGTATTACCGCCAGCGCCTGGAAAAACCTCAGGTCCTGAGCCCCGCCACCCAAGCCATGCTGATTCAATTCCTGATCAAGGGATGGCACCACCAGCTCCTGACCTCTCGCGCTACCTTCGAGAAGTCCTTTACCTACGCGAAAATGACCGTCAGCAGAGCAATCAAGGAACTGACCGACTTGGACATTGTTAAGCCTGGAAAGGAAATGGGTGAGGCCGCGATCCTGTTTCACTTGTCCCCCAAGCAGACTTGGGAGATGGCCAAGGAATCCATGCGCACGCCGGTCAAAAAAACACTTTGGCTCAATGCAATTCCCCAGGTTTTTGACGACACCCCAATGTTGCTGGCCGGAGAAACGGCCCTGGCTGAAATGAGTCTTCTCGCCGGCCCAAAAGTCCCTTGCTTTGCAATGACCGCAGCGCAGTTCGAGCATGTCCGGGAGCTTGCTCAAACTGAAAAGAATGCAGCCTACGGGGAAGAATTCGGTGCTTGGGGCTCAACGTCGAAAACAGCCAAGTCGAAACTCGAGACCACCGCGCCCTACCTCGAAGTACCGCCAAACCACGCCGCATGCTGCATTCAGTTTTGGAGTTATGAACCACCACGCAGCAACATCGCCACGAGGACGGTAGACCCCTTTTCGCTCTATCTGAGCCTCAAGGATGACCATGACGAGCGCGTGCAAATGTGTCTCGATGAAATGATGGAGAACGTGAAATGGTAGTGGGTGTAGACCGGTTTCGAGAATATTTCAGGGACTTCCAGGACAGCTACGTTCTGATCGGCGGGGTGGCCGCTTCAATTGCCATGGAGGAACTGGGCGCAGAGTTTCGACTGACCAAGGATCTGGATATCGTCCTGGTCGTCGAGGCACTGGATCGTGCGTTCGTCGGGCAGTTCTGGAAGTTCATCAAGGACGGCGGCTATGCCATCCGCCAGAATGGTGACAGCAGTGGGGACTCGCCGGTTTTTTATCGTTTCCAGAATCCTGAGGACAAATCCTTTCCCGTTCAGGTCGAGCTGTTTTCCCGAGTGCCGGATGGCCTGGAGCATGAAGAAGCGGCCAGAATGACCAAGGTCCCCGTTGAGGAGCAAGCCGCCAGCCTGTCTGCGATCATTCTTGATGATGAGTACTACGCCTTTCTCCTGGCCGGCGTCGATCACACCCAGGAGATCAGCCACATCGGTGCTGATCGGCTCGTTCCCCTCAAGGCCCATGCGTGGCTGAACAAGAAGGCGCTGCTTGAACAAGGCATTGCCGTGGACAGTCGCGATATCAAAAAGCACTTCAGGGATGTGATCGTACTGGCTGTCGGTCTGACTGAAGGAATGGCCCAGCTACCTGAACGATTGGCGCTCGATTTGAAGGCGTTTCTAAATCAAGTACCCGCTGAGCTCGCGTCAAATCCCCAAGCCTACAAAGGTGTGAACGGCGACCGTTTGATCAAGACCATTCAAGAAGCTTTCAGTCTCGCTTGAATCAGATTTTTCGCACGCTATCAGACATATTGATAGTGTGTAAAAAACCTGTTAGAAGCCATTAAATACTGACGTTAGCCCTTTATGGCACCTTGGTGGAGTCGCCGTATCTGCAATATGAAGGGTCTTGTTTAAATGAGGGGTCTTTCACACCTTGCTCCACGAGCATGGCTCTATACGTTGGCCAAGTTACGTTCGGATCCGACGGTTTCAAGTACCGTTCAGGTACCACCCGTGGCAGGTTCGCCTTTCGCTCTTTCGCATTGTCATTCCAGGGGCCACCCCCACCAAGGTTGACCCCTTGATAGACCAGAAACTCATCGAACTGTCCGACCTTACTTTCCTTCATGGCGAGAACCAGTAACCTGTCAGCTTGTTCGCGCTTGCAGCCTTGAGACCAATAAAGATAATCATGGATCAGAGCCGCACGGCTGTATTGACCATGTTGCGAGAGCCCTAATGACCACAGCGTTTGCGGGATTGACGCATAGTCAGTGACGAAGCCCTTGGGCACGACAATGCGCTCCTTCGTACTCCCGATGACGTAAGGCATGTCCTCGAGCGTCATCCAAAACTTGTTGTCACCAAAGGCCCGAACGGCGGGTGAAGGAGGCGCTACACACCCAGCGACCATGCACGTGACAAGACCGACCAGAAGAACTCGCTTTTTGGGCATGGTGCTGACTCCAAACCTGATGAAACGCTGAACATCTACGTCAGAGGGCAAAACGCCATCTCGTGGACGGAAAGTAGACGCTCCTCCCCATCTGTGCACGTTCCGACTGAAATTAACGTGCGATACCCTGCCCTAGCGAACACTCTGGAGCAGTCCGTTGCGAACTCGTCTTCCTTGCCCTGTAAAGCAGCAATGCCTTTGGTGACGCCAGCCGGTGCCGCGAATTGAATCAACGGCAGGCTGTGTTGAGCCAGATGGTGGCATCATCGAAGTAATGGCGGGCTCGAACATCGCGAGCACGGCAATGCTCGATGCCTGCTTGAGCGCCAGGTCGATCATGGCTTCGTTCGGCTTGAGTGCGGGGATGGCAACCTCAGGTTTAACCAGATCGATGACCTCGCCAAACGCCGTGAGCTTCTGTGACAAATCAGCTCTGCGGGAAGGCGTGATCACCTCCCGGATCCCCCTTCTTCCACCGTTGTTCCTGAATGGGTGATAAGCACTCGGTGAGCCTGGGGCAGATTGCCAATGCTGAAGCGAATCTTGCCATCACCATGCGGCACACGCTGACGCACCACTTCGCCAGGTATCCGGTAATAAAGGTATGGGTCGGTCATCCCTTCGGGACGCAGCACACTTCCAGGGCCAAGAATGATGATGAGTTCATCGT
Organism: Pseudomonas sp. A-RE-22; assembly: GCF_019956035.1. Classification (NCBI taxonomy): domain Bacteria; kingdom Pseudomonadati; phylum Pseudomonadota; class Gammaproteobacteria; order Pseudomonadales; family Pseudomonadaceae; genus Pseudomonas; species Pseudomonas sp. A-RE-22. The sequence goes on along the minus strand of NZ_JAHBCZ010000046.1, from coordinate 5,953 downwards.
AGGTACCGGGATCACCGCAATCGACGGTTGTGCTGCGACCACCGCTATATTTGACTTGGACTTTCTTGTTGCCGATGTAACCATCGTAACCTTCTTGACGCTGGCTTTCAGCGAGCGCCATACCAAATGCTGACATAGCCAGGAACTCGGCGATGTCGCCGAGATACTTGTCCGAGCGCACGATGTTCTGGTTTTTCAGCTCGTCAACCGACGCATAAAATCGCCCGATTGCATTTGCCTGTTCTTCGGTAATTGGCATCTCTACGTCCTTGATTGGCAACTCTGCCTAACCAACCCACTGGAGATTCGGCCGGGCGCTTTATTCTGAAGTGCTTGTCGACCCTACGCTTGCTTAGGCACAACTACCGCATCAGGCAGTATCACGACATCACTGCGCTGGGTGAGGATGCAGGCATGTGAATGTTCCGGCCATTCGCCCAATCGTTTGCCACTCAAACCACTGGGGCAAAGCAGCAGGACGTCACCAAGCGAGAAGAGCGGGAAGGCTTTCACAACCGGAAGATCCCGGCTCACCTCCACCTCTCCCCAGCTCGCCAGATCAAAGTCTTTGGCCTCGAAGTTCTTCAACAACCGATATTTGACCGGGTTCGTCTCGCGCACGCCCATCATCCCGGCGGCCTTGAACACTACGGTAGAACTTGCGCCCGGATACGTGGCGACAACGGCCAAGGTCACCAGCAACGCCGATCCGACCGACAATAGTCCCCGCGTAACGATGTGTTTTTTGCTCACAAAAAAGATCAGGGCCGGCAAGAACAAGAGGACCACCGCCACCATGGAAATGATCATCAGTGTCGTGATGGCTTCCGGGGTGTCTTTGCCGGTGTAGGACTTCAGCAAGATCAACATCGGGTAGACGGCAGCGAAAACGGCAACCATCAAAACGAAGTAGGCAAACAGGAACACGCCAGCCTGATGCCACCAAACCCCAAGCCCTTTCAGGTTATTGAAGAGGGACACCAATTCCAGGGCCATTCGGAATTTTTTCGATTTCAACGACACCCCCATGACAGCGCTCATGCCTAGAACAATCACGCAAGCGACAATGCGATGGTCAACCTTGGGGCCCTGAAACGCGAAGGTGACGATGATCAATGATCCAACCACCGCCGCCCAGAAAAAGAACCTGGCAACCGTCGGTCTGAGGTTCGGCGTTTGGTTGAACATAGACACGGCTAATGCGTAAAACATCGTGGTGACGCCCATCACCACCATGTAAAGAAACAGGACAAAGGCCACCATCCCCATCCACGGAAGCAATGCGGAGAGCTGTTTGTCGAACACCAAGGGTAAAAGGTCGATGCGGTTGATCGCCTTTGCATAGGTCATCAAGATCCCGAAGCTGACCACCGCACTGAGTAAGGCCCCCAAACTTCCTATCAGACCCCAGTGCTCGGCCATCAATTTGAGAGCCGCGTAGATATCCTGTTGGAATGAGACAGGTTTCTGTTTCCCTTCCGTTGTACCGACTCCTTGCTCCATTGCCCTATCCCTGTCATTCCAAATTAAACAATAACGAGAGGCACTGATGGGTGCGCACTCTTCCAGAAAGACACTATCGACTTCATGTCGGTTAACTTTAACCAGCAGGATACCGACCACGGGTCGACAGGCGCGGTGAATTCTGCGATGACATTCCAGCACGGTTAGCTAAGGTGAAGTAACCCGTAGCGTCCATCACTGAGCACATGAGGCCCGTATGAAGAACTTCACGATTCAACGTATTGACCACATCGTCCTGCGCGTAAAAGACATCGAGCGCAGCCTCGCTTTCTACACGTCGGTGCTTGGTTGCGAGCTCAAGAAGCGCCGGGACGATCTTGGCATGATTCATCTGGGCACCGGTGTTTCGATGATTGACCTGGTAGCCGTCGACGGGCCTCTCGGTCGCCAGGGCGGGCCGGCGGCCGGGAAGCAAGGGCACAACGTCGATCACCTCTGCCTGCGTATCGAGCCGTTTGATGAACAAGCCCTCCTCGCGCATCTGGCTTCAGCTGGCCTGGAGGTTGAGAAAGCGCAGAAGCGCTATGGCGCGGAGGGCAAGGGTTGGTCGATCTACTGCTTCGATCCGGACGGCAACCAGATCGAGTTGAAGGGGCCGGCGTTGGAGCCTTGAGCAGCAACTGGCGAGCGTTCCACAGGGGGTTGGCGGTGGATACTGAGTTTGCCGATCAGGTCAGGAGGTGTTTGGAGATTACCTTGGATATTTCCACAATGCCGGTCTTGCCGGTGAATTCGAATTTCACTTTGCCCAGGGATGAAAAGTAGATCTCCAGTTCAGAGTCCAGGTCGAAGGTGCCGGAGGTTTCGACCGAGTAGGCGACGATGTTTTTGTAGGGTAAGGAAGTGAAGTCTTTTTTGCTGCCGGTGATGCCTTGCACGTTCACCGCGATGATGCGTTTGTTGGTGAAGACCACACCGTCGCGCATCGATTTGTAAGCGTCGATGACCTGTTCACCGTCCAGCAGCAGCGCCGTGACGCGCTCGGCATATTCGTCGTTTTGCTTGAGCTTGAAGAAGCCTTTGTTGTTGAAGTCGATCATCGATAAGTCCTTGTCGAGAAGAAAATAGTATTGCCTACAGCCCTGCGGCAGGTGATGGACGCAATAGTGGCACTTCAGTAGCATTCGCCAACTTTATCGATCCTTCAAGGATGACCCATGCTCGCCCTGCCTCGCCGTCCTGCCCCGTTATTAGCATTGTCCGCGTTGTTTGTATTGCTCGGCGGTTGCAGCGTCAATGGCAGTTACCCCGATGCCATCGAACCGGACGCCGCCAAGTTGCGGTTCGTCGCCAATACCAGCAACGCCACGCTGGATTATTTCGACGCGGCCCATTGCGACGGGCAAACCACCGGCATTCTCAACAATATGCTGCTGAGCGATACCGCGCGGCGGGTGGGGATGAGCGTTCCGGCGCCCAAGGATGCCAGGGGTTATTTGGAGGTCAAGCTCAAGCCGGGTGAGCAGATTCACCTGCGCACCAACATGAACAGCGGTTATGCCGTGTGCGGCAAGGGCTTCAACTTTACGCCCGAGGCCAATGCCGAATACGAGGTGACGTTCAAGTCCGAGAAGAACTTCTGCCTGACTCAGTTGCAACGCTTGCAACGGGTCGACGGCAAGGACGTGCGCACACCGATCCCGATCCTGAAAAAAGACTTTCCCGCCTGCGCCGGTCGCAATGCGCTGTTCCCCAAGACCTACCCGGACACGCCCCATCGCCTGGAGCTGATGAGCCGGGTCATCGATAAAAGCCTGGTCGTCACGGTGAAGACCGATCCGGCCAAGGAAAAAGTCGAGAGTTATTCGCCAGAGAAGCTGGACACCCTGATCAGCGAACGCAAGGCCAAGCTCGGCTTCGACCTGCCGGCTGACTACTGGACGCTGTACCGGGAAAACCTGAAGACGTTTGGCGATGATATGGCGCAGAACAAGGCGCACTCGATGGAACGCTTCAAGGACGAATACCAGACGCGCCTGCGGCAGTTGAAGGACGAGCAGTTGGAACAGTGGGCGTTGCCCAAAACCGCCAATGCCAAGCCGGAAAAAGCCGAGATCGACCTGGACGTCGCGATGATGGTGGAGTACTTCCGGATCGGGAATGGGGTGACGGTCGAAGCGGTAGGTCATCACCTGGAGAGGATGGCGCAGATGGATGAGCGTTACGGGGTATGTGCGCGGTTTGCGGAGTGCTGGAAGCGCAACTAGCAAGCGAATGGGCCACCGTCATCGCGAGCAGGCTCGCTCCCACAGGGTTCTGCGGTGGGAGGTTATTGCGCCGTCGACTCGACCACACCCCGAACCCGCTGCAGCATATTGATCAAGTGCAAACGCATCGACGCCCGCGCCGCTTCGGCATCACGCCGCGCCAACGCCGCGTAGACCTGCTCGCGCTCACGCACCACCGACGCCCGATTTTCACCCGTCACCGCCGGCCCGGCCTGTTGCACGACCGCGATCAGGCTATTGCCCACATGGGCCATGGCGTCGATGAAAAAACTGTTGCCTGTGCACTGGGCAATCTGCAGATGAAACGCGAAATCGACCCGCGCGCTTTCGTCATCCGTTGCGCTAAAGGCACTCGCTGCATCCAGCGCTTCACGCATCGCCACCAGTTGCTCCGGCGTGGCCCGTTGCGCGGCAATGCCGGCCGCTTCAACTTCCAGGCTCAGGCGCAGTTCGATGACGGCCAACGCATCGTAGGCGCCGCCCTTGACGTGCTTGCTGCCCTGGAAATCCCCCGGGCGAGCGGTGTCGACCACGAAGGTGCCAATGCCGTGGCGGGTCTCCACCAAGCCTTCGGCCTGGAGCCGCGACATGGCTTCGCGAACCACCGTCCGACTGACGCCGCGTTCCTTGATGATGACCTGTTCGGTCGGCAGTTTGCTGCCCGCGGGCAGTTCGCCGGCCAGTATCTGCTGCGTCAGGTCGACCACCAGTTGCTGAGTCATGCTCAGGCGTCGATCGGGTGTGACACGGTCCATTGCACCTATCCATTAAAGCCAGACGATCGCGGCATTATAGCCGCGACCTCGCGGCGAAACGCACTATAATGCCCGCTGATCACTCAAGAGCAAGCCGATGACGGATCAAGCGTTATCTCCACTGAACAAGCCGCGCCGCCTCGCCGAAACCCTGGTCGACCGCTTTGCCCAGCGCATGCGCGACGGCATTCTCAAGTGCGGCGAAAAGCTCCCCACCGAAGTGCACATCATGGAGGCCGAAGGCGTCAGTCGTTCGGTGGTGCGTGAGGCGCTGTCGCGCTTGCAGGCGGCGGGGCTGGTGGAGACGCGGCATGGCGTCGGCACCTTTGTCCTCGACATGCCGGCGCCGGAGGGCTTCACCTTGGGGCCGGCGACGATTGCGACGTTGTCGGATGTGCTCAACCTGTTGGAGTTTCGCCTGAGCCTGGAAGTCCAGGCCGCTGGCATGGCCGCCGAGCGCGCAACGCCTGAAGCCCTGGCCGAACTGGCCCAGGCCCTGGAGGCGTTGCTGCAAGGCCCGGAAAAATCCGGCACCACCATCAATGCCGATTTCCAGTTCCATCTGAAAATCGCCAAGGCCGCCGGCAATTACTACCTGATCGACATCATGAAGCACCTGGGCACGAAGCTGATCCCGCGTACGCGCATGAACTCTGCCTACTCCGGGCAAAGTGATCGAAGTGCTTATCTTCAGGGGATCAACGCCGAACACCAGCAGATTTTCGACGCGATCGTCAGTGGGAACGTCGATGCAGCGCGGGCGGCCATGTACCTGCATTTGAGCAACAGTCGCATGCGCCTGTGTGAAACCCAACAACGCCAGGCGTTCTACAACGAATAACCCACACTCCTTCTGTGGGAGCCGAGCTTGCTCGCGATGACGGCGGTACATCCAACATCATTGGCACAGGCAGGCCGCTATCGCGAGCAAGCTCAGCTCCCACAGGGGAGCTATGGTGAACGCCTGATCTGTGAACGCTCGAAAACCAGTGTGGGAGCCGAGCTTGCTCGCGATGACGGCGATACATCCAACATCATCGGCACAGGCAGACCGCTATCGCGAGCGAGCTCAGCTCCCACAGAGGAGCTATGGTGAGCGCCTGATCTGTGAACGCTCGAAAACCAGTGTGGGAGCCGAGCTTGCTCGCGATGACGGCGAGACATTCAACATCATCGGCACAGGCAGACCGCTATCGCGAGCGAGCTCAGCTCCCACAGAGGAGCTATGGTGAGCGCCTGATCTGTGAACGCTCGAAAACCAGTGTGGGAGCCGAGCTTGCTCGCGATGACGGCGATACATCCAACATCATCGGCACAGACAGACCGCTATCGCGAGCGAGCTCAGCTCCCACAGAGGAGCTATGGTGAGCGCCTGATCTGTGAACGCTCGAAAACCAGTGTGGGAGCCGAGCTTGCTCGCGATGACGGCGATACATTCAACATCAT
>NZ_JAHBCZ010000045.1:0-45285 GCF_019956035.1 Pseudomonas sp. A-RE-22 | reverse complement strand
GGGCGGGGTGTGGGCGGTGTCCAGCCGAACAGGTGTTCCAGGACAGCGCCGCACACTCGGCCCTGGCAGGCACCCATGCCGCAGCGGCTTGCCAGTTTTGCTTCGCGCCAGTTTTCATGGCCGACCAGTTCGCCGTACGGTACGTCTTCGCAGCGGCAGACCAGGGTATCGTTGCGGGCCAGGGTCTTGAGCCGTGGATCGAGGGCGAAGGCCTTGCTCAATGCCCCGGCGAAACTCTGCCAGCGTGCGCGGCGCGGCCACAGCTGCTGGGCGGCTGCGCTATTGCCAACCGCCGCGTGGCCGGCGATGGCGCCTTCCACCAGCGCCAGTTCGCTGCCGCCAAAACCGGTGCATTCCCCGGCGGCGTAATGTTCATGGCGAGTGGTCGCTTGCCAGGCGTCAACCGCCAGCGCCTGGTCTTCAACCGCGCAGCCCAGGGCCTGGCCTAATTGAGTATTGGGAATCAGCCCAAAGCCGCAGGCGAGCCGGTCGCAGGCCAATTCAATCGTCTTGCCTTGCTGATGCAGTCGCACACCCTCCAGCCGTTCCCGACCGAGCGCTTCCACCACATGGGTGTCGGTGCGGTAGTGCTGGTCGAACAGACTGAACGATTGGAAAAATTTGCCTGGCCAACGTGGCAGTTGCGCGGCGAAACCGACGACAGCGGTGCGGCTGGCCTGCTCGGCGATGCGCAGCACACGTGCACCTTGATGCTTCGCGGTGGCGGCGCCGGCCAACAGCAAGGGGCCGCTGCCGGCGATGACCAGCCGTTCGCCACGCACCGGCAAGCCACCTTTGATCAGCGCCTGCAAGCCGCCAGCACCGGTCACGCCGGGGAGTGTCCAGCCGGGAAACGGCAGCAACAACTCACGGGCACCGGTGCAGAGAATCAAGCGCTCGTAGCTGATCTGCCAGCCGCGCTCGGCATCTTCCACCAGCAAGGTTTTATCCGCCGCGCAGGCGATCACGCGGGTGCCGGCATGGCAGCGCACGTTGGCGCAGCTTTGCAGTTGCTCGCGCAGGCGTCGGGCGGCGCTGGGCAGGTTGGCCTGGGGGCCGTCGCGCCAGATCTGCCCACCGGGCAGCGGGTTGTCGTCCAGCAGCATGATGCGCGCGCCGCTGCTGGCTGCGGCGAGGGCGGCGGCCATGCCAGCGGGGCCGGCGCCAATGATCAGCAGGTCGGTGGCTTCGTTCATGGTCGGGTCTGCACCTGCATGCCGTCGTGGCACAGGGTCTGGCAGGCCAGGCGTCGACGGCCGTCGATCAGCACCCGGCACTCCTGGCAGATACCCATGCCGCACAACGGCGCTCGGCGCTGGCCGCTGACCGAGGTGCGACTGCAACCATCCGCGCCCAACGCCAATGCCGCCGCGACGCTGGTGCCGTTGGCGACGGACAGCGGGCGGCCGTCCAAAAACAAGTCAGGCATGGGCCGGATCTCCCAAAAAACGCTGCGGCAGGTAAGGCTGCGCGGCCAGTGGTGGGGTTTCGTCGAACAGTTGCGCGACGAGCAGGTCGGCCGTTGCCGGCGCTGTTGTGACGCCCAGGCCTTCGTGACCCACCGCCAGCCACAGTCCCTGGCGCTGTGGATGTTGGCCCACCAGGGGCAAGCCGTCGGGGCTTGCTGCGCGAAAACCGGTCCAGGCCCGGATGCCATTCAGGTGCGCCAACCCAGGCAGGTAGTCGACGGCGCGCTTGAGCATCTTCGCCAGCATCCAGCCTTCCACCTGCGGGTCAAGCGTGCCGAACTGCCGCGAGGCGCCGATGAACAATTGTCCGGTCGGGCGTGGTTGGATATTGCACGCCACCGACGGTCCGCTGGCGTTATGGGCGCTGGTGACGTAGCCCAGTTCCACCAGGGTGTGGGTGACGGTAGCGGGGTAGCGGTCGGTGATCAGCAAGTGGCCCTTCTTCGGCACGATCGGCAGTTCCGGGCATAATTCAGTGGCCTGGATGCCATTGGCGAGGACCACCGCTTGGGCGCTCAACCAGCGACCGTCGTCGAGGCGCACGCGATGACCGTCGACTTCGCTGACCTGCGCCCGTTGCTGGCGAATGTTCGGCGCGTCCAGCATCCAGCGCGCGGCCGCCGGGGCGTAGAGGATGCCGTCGCCCTTGATCAGCAGCCCACCTTCCAGCCCCGGACGCAGCTCGGGTTCACGCTGATGCAGCGCGGCGTGGCCGATCAGTTCGCAGGCTTCGCCATGGGCCAGCAGGTTCAGGTATTTGCTATGGGCCACCGCCATTTCTTCGGCATTGGCTGCCAGCCACAAGGTGCCGTTGTTGCGCCAGGCGCAGCCGTCGGGCAGGGCTGGGGCCAGTTCGCGCCAGCGTTGCAGGGAATATTGACTGAGGGCCAGTTCCGCCGGGTTGTCATCGAGCACCAGCAGGTGCCCCATGCCGGCCGCCGTGGCGCCGTGCCAACCGGCGTCCAGCACCAACACGTTGACGTTGCGTCGGGCCAATGCCTGGGCACAGGCTGCACCGATGATGCCCGCGCCGATGATGATCACGTCGGCGACATGGCCCTCGCTCACGGACGAATGCCCCAGGCGAACGGGTCATCTGCTTCGATGATCAGTGTGGTTTCGGCGCTGATGTAGGCGCGACCGCGAATGGTCGGCACGATGCGCTCGCCCGAGTGCTCATAGGAACCCTCGAACTCGCTGCCAATGACACTGGCCTGGCGCCAGATCTGGCCGGGTTGCAGTTTTCCATCGGCGGCCAGGCACGCCAGTTTGGCGCTGGTGCCGGTGCCGCAAGGGGAGCGGTCATAGGCCTTGCCCGGGCAGAGGACGAAGTTGCGGCTGTCGGCTTGCGGGTCGTCGGCAAACAGTTCGATATGGTCGATCAGGCCGCCGTCCTCGCCGCGAAAACCCTGCTGCTCCAAGGCTTGCTGCACGGCGTAGGTGTAGGCGGTCAACGCGTCGAGGTTATCGCCGGCCACGCGCTGACCATGTTCGGCGATCAGGAAAAACCAGTTGCCGCCCCAGGCCACGTCGCCCACCACCTGGCCGATGCCGGGCACTTCCAGGGTCAGGGCCTTGCGGTAACGGTAGGCCGGCACGTTGCGCACGCTGACCGAGCGGTCTTCGTGCAAGGTTGCCTGTACCGTGCCCACTGGGGTTTCGATGCTGTGCACGCCGGGGCCGATCCTGCCCAGGTGGGCCAGTGACGCCACCAGGCCGATGGTGCCGTGGCCGCACATGCCCAGGTAGCCGCTATTATTGAAAAAGATCACGCCGGCACAGGCGCTCGGGTCCACCGGCTCACAGAGCAGCGCCCCCACCAGCACATCGCTGCCCCGCGGTTCGAGCACGCAGGCCGTGCGCCAGGCGTCGTGTTCCGTGGCCAGGCGTTGCTTGCGCTCGGCCATGCTGCCCTGGCCCAGGTCAGGAAAACCGTCGGTGACCAGTCGGGTCGGTTCGCCGCCGGTGTGGGAGTCGATCACGGTGATGCGTTTCATGGGAGGGCCACGTCCGTTCAGATGAGTGACGGCAAGCGTGGCCCGCGCCGGGGGGCGACGGCTTGATGTTTTTATCTGTCGCCGATGACGAAATCGGCACAGTGCCGATCCATCAATGGCTGGAAGGTAGGAACTTGAACAACGTCTCGCAGACCCCGGCGATGTGTTCGTCCAGCAGCATCACCGCACGCTCGACGTCACCGGCGCGGCAGGCCTTGATGATTTCCCGGTGCTCGTGATCGGCGCGCTCCTTGCCCGCCGAAAGGCTCATCTGCATGCGCAAGTAGCGCTCCAGCTTGTCGTGCACCGAGCGGATCAAACTAACCATGAAGGGTCGTTGCGCCGGTTCGTAGAGGCAGGCATGCAGTTGCCAGTTCAGCTCGGCCCAGCGCCCGACGTCGTCTTCACCGACGAACTCCCGGCAGATGCTTTCGGCGCGGGCGAAGGTGGCTTCGGTCATGTTGGGAATCGCCAGGCGCAGCACTTTGTCTTCCAGCAGCATCCGCACTTCGAACATCTGCGCCAGCTCCGCCTCGGAAATGCGCGTCACCATCGCCCCACGATTGCGCTGGAACATCACCAGGCCCTCGGCCTCCAGGCGCTTGAGGGCTTCGCGCACCGGGATCTTGCTGACGTTGAACTGCCGGGCGATGTCATCCTGGCGAATGGGCTCGTCCTCGGCAAAGTGCCCGGCCACGATGGCATCGCGCAGGTGGCGGGTGATGATTTCCGAGGTGGAAGGGGTGTTGCCCAGGTCAGGCAGGTTGAACTTGGATAAAGTCACGGCGGCGGGTCGTTCGGCTTAGGTGGGGATATGGTATACGACTTTGCCGGGATGGTCCTTGGAGCAGGCGATGAAGCAGTCAAGGGTACGAAACTGTGGCGAGGATCCGCCATCCGGTGATAGACGCCCCCGCCAGCAGCGCCAGGCCGAACACGATCAACGCCACGTCGGCGCCGAAATGATCGGCCAGCACCCCTGTCACCACCACCGGGATGCTGAACCCGACATAGGCGAACAGGAAGAACCCGGCGCTGACCCGGGCCTTTTCCGTGCCGGCCATGGCCGTGATGGCCGATAACCCGCCCAGGTACAGGAAACCGTAGCAGGCGCTGCTGGCGCCCAGCGCTCCGAGCAACACGGCGAGCAGGGAGCCGGCGCTCGCGCCCCAGGCCAGCAACGCATAGCTCGCGGGCAGGATCAGCAGACCCAAGCCCGTCGCCCTGGCCGGTTGCATGCGCCGAACCCAGGGCTGGAAGAGCAAGCCGCAACTGATGACCGTGAAGGTCGACAGGCCAGACCAACGCTGCAAATCATGGGTCGCCAGCACCGACGGTAATATGGCGATGACCAGGCCCGAGGTCGCCCAGGCCAGCAGCATGGAAAAACTGTAGGGCAGGCTGCCGGCGGGAAACAAAGGCAGGCGCAGCAGCGGTGCGTCTTTGATTTTCAACGCCGGGTCCGGTAGCCGCCAGACCACGACGATCGCCATGGCAGCCAACATCAGCTGCAACCAGAAGCTGCCGGGCGTGGCGCTGTGATGGACGAACAGGAACAGACTGGTCAACGCCGCGCCCAGGCCAAAGCCCAGGGAAGTGCTGGCGGTGACCCGGTTGGCCGGCGAGCGGGGATCGCGGGTTGCCATTAGCTCGGCCATATAGGCGGTTGATGTGGCCGAGGCCAGCCCTGTGCCGACCCCCATCATCAGGCGCGCCACGCCCAGCGCTTCCAGGCTCGGCCAGAGCAGTGTCACCAGCGTCGCCAGCATCGACAGCCCGAGGGCGACCAGGATCAACGGTTTGCGTCCCACCCGGTCGGCCAGCCCGCCAAACGCCAGCAGGACCGGTAGTACGCCCAGCACATAACCGGAAAACGCCACCGCCGTGGCGCCGGCCCCGTAGCCGGACAACTGCGCGTAGGTGGTGTACAGCGGTGCCTGCAGGTTGACCGCAAGGGTGATCAGGCAAAGGCCGAAAGCCAGCCCCCAGGAATGTCGATGCGATGGGTTCAAGGGTGTTCCTTAAAGGGTGTGCATGAAGTCCCGGGGACTATCTCTGCCGGGCACCGCGCAAACAAGGAACAGGTCCAGGCCATTTGTGCTTAACTGTTCGCTAAAAAATCGAGAACACTTAGCCAAGAGTGCAGCCGTGGACCTGAAGATCGATCGCAACGTTGCCGAACCCGTGATCCGGCAGCTCGTGACGCACCTCATGGGCTGGATCAACGCCCATGGCATCCGCCCCGGCGCGCGCATGCCATCCATTCGCCAACTGGCCCGGGAAAACGGCCTGAGCCAGTCGAGCGTGATCAAGGCCTATGACCAACTGGTCGCCAACGGGGTGCTGGAGTCTCGACATGGCGCGGGTTTTTTTGTCGCGCAGCAGTTGGTCCGACCCGTGGAGCCGGAGCCCGAAACGGATAACGCGCGGTGGCGGTTGTTCGACAATGAATCGACGCAGCTCAAGCTCGGTTGCGGCTGGCTGCCCGACGCCTGGCGCGACGACACCGACCTGGGCCAGGCGATCCGCCAAGTGGTGCGCAGCGACAACCACGCGTTGTTCAACTACAGCACCCCGTTGGGCTCGCCTCATCTGCGCCTGCACATTCAAAAGCGCCTGGGCCTGATCGATATTCATGTCGATCCGGCGCAAATCATTACCACCCAAGGTGCCAGCCAGGGCCTCGACCTGCTGGTGCGAACCTTGCTCAAGCCCGGTGACCTGGTGCTGGTGGAAAGCCCCGGCTACTACAACCTGTTCAATCTGCTGAAGCTGCATGGGGTCAAGACCGTGGCGGTGCCGAGAACCGCGCAAGGCCCGGACATCGCCCGCCTGGAACAGCTTCTCGGCGAGCATAAGCCTTCGTATTTCTTCATCAACAGCATGTATCAGAACCCCACCGGCACCAGCCTGGCGCCGAGCGTGGCCTATCGTCTGCTGCAACTGGCAACGGCCCATGACTTTCGCCTCATCGAGGACGACATCTACGCCGATTTCCAGAACGGTCCGACTTCACGCCTGGCTTCCCTGGATGCCCTGGACCGGGTGATCTACCTGGCGAGTTTTTCCAAGACGCTGTCCAGTTCGCTGCGCATCGGCTACGTGGTCGCCCATCCCGAGATCATCCAGCGCCTGGCCGAAGTCAAGATGATTACCGGCATCGGTTGTTCGCTGCTGGCTGAAAACGTGGTGGCGACGTTGCTGGCCAACGGTGCCTATCGCAAGCTGATCCAGCGCTTGCGCCAGCGCCTGAACAAGCAGATGGCGAGCACGCTGCGCCAATTGGACCCGGTCCACTGGGAGGTATTTGCCGAGCCGATGGGGGGCTTGTTCGTCTGGGCCAGGCCTCGGTGCCTGGCGGCACAACGGGTGCAGCAGATCGCCCAAGAGCTGCAGATCCAACTGTCCCAAGGCTCGACGTTCCTGCCCCAGGGCGAGGCGTGCGACTGGTTGCGGTTGAACGTGGCTTATACCCAGGATCATCGTGCGCAGGTGTTCTTCCAGCGGGTGGAGCAGGAGTCGATTGCGGCGGGCCAATAGGGTATGGGGGATTGTTCTGGCGCCATCGCGAGCAAGCTTTGCTCCCACAGGGGAGGGCCGGGGCCAGTCACAAGACTTGTACCCACTGAAGATCTCTGTGGGAGCAAAGCTTGCTCGCGATAGCGGACTAAACGGTCACAAAAAAAATCACAGTGTTAATGGGAATAAATATCAAACAGGAATGAGTTGTTGTATCTTTCGCGACACATTCTTGTCAGCCTCCAGATGTGGTGGCTTTTTTCCATTAGGATTGTGCATCGATGCGTCGGATTCTCGTTTCACTGTGTGTGCTCCAGGCTTACTCCGTTTCCACCTGGGCAGAAGAGCCAATCCCTGCCAACCCGGCGACCCTTGAGCTGCAAGCCACGGATATCGTGGGTAATGCCGACTATGAATCAGCACAGGGCCCGGTGAAGGGCTATCACGCCACCCGTTCGGCCAGCGCCACCCGTACCGACACGGCGATCCATGAAACCCCGCAATCCATTTCCGTGGTGTCTCGCGACGTTGTCGAAGACCTCGGCGCCACGCGCCTGCAGGACGCCCTCGATTACGCTGGCGGGGTCGGCCGGGGCAACAACTTCGGCGGCCAGGGTCTGACCACCTTCACCGTACGCGGTTTCACCACCGGAGAGTTCTATCGCAACGGCTTCCCGATCAACCGTGGCTACCCGAACATGCCGGACGCCAACACCATCGAGCGACTGGAAGTCCTGCGCGGCCCGGCCACCATGCTCTATGGCCGTGGCGACCCGGGCGGCACCTTCAACGTGGTGTCCAAGCAGCCGTTGGCCGAGCGTACGGTGACCCTGGGCAGCCAGGTCAGCGACCAGGGGATGCGTCGCGGTACGCTGGACGCCTCCGGTCCGTTGGATGAAGAAGGGCGCCTGGCTTATCGCCTGAACGTGATCGGCGAGGGCGGCGATACGTTCCGCGACCACGTCGAGACCGAGCGTTACGGCATCGCGCCAGTGGTGAGCTGGCAGGTCAACGACACCACGCGCCTGACCTTCGAAGGCGATTTCATGCGCAACAATGCGCCGCTGGACCGTGGCGTGACCCATTACGCCGGCCAGCGCGGCACCGCGTCGCGCGATACGTTCTTCGGCGAAAAAGACGCCGGCAAGCTGCACAACGACAACAATATGCTGCAGGTGCGTTTCGAGCACATGCTCAACGACGACTGGACCCTGGCCGGCGGTACCCAGTGGCTCGACGGCACCTTGCAGGGCAATGCCATCGAAGGCAACGGCATCGCCGCCGATGGGCGTACCCTGGGTCGCAACTTCAACTACCGCAAATTGGAATGGACCGACCGCGACACTCAGCTCAACCTCACCGGGCATTTTTCCACTGGCGGGTTCGAGCACACGTTGCTGACGGGTATCGAGTATGAAGACTACGACTACCAGTCCATTATCCAGCGCTCCTCCGGCGCTATCGGGGCCTACCCGATCGATATCTTCGACCCGGTGTATGGCCAGCCACGCCCGGCGTTGACGCGCACGCCCACAAATGATCAGGAAAATCTGAAGACGTTTGGTGTATTCGTCCAGGATCAGGTGGCGCTGACTGAGCGCTTGAAGCTGTTGGCCGGGGCGCGTTTTGAGCGGTTCGAGCATGAGTACGAGAGTTTCGTCCCCCAGAACCCGCCCGGTAGCCGGAACTGGGAGGTCACCGACAGCGCCGTCACCCCGCGCCTGGGTGTGATCTACGACTTGACCGACACCGTGGCTGTCTACGCCAACACCGCCCGCTCGTTCAAACCCAACAGCGGTGCCAGTCGCGAAGGTGGCGGGTTCAAGCCGGAAGAGGGCAAGTCCTACGAAATGGGCGTCAAGTGGGAAGCGCTGGATCGCCAGTTGAGCGTCGATGCGGCGGTTTACCAGATCGAAAAACGTAACGTGCTCACCACTGACCCGGTGGACTCCACCTTCAGCGTGGCCGCCGGCGAAGTGCGCAGCCGTGGTTTCGACCTGAACGTGGCGGGCAATTTGACGCCGGAGTGGCGCGTGATCGGTGGTTACGCCTATGTGGATGCCGAAGTGACCAAGGACATCAATATCCCGTCCGGCACTCGCTTGCTCAACGTGCCCAAGAACACCTTCAGCCTGTTGAACGTCTACGAGTTCCAGGATGGCGGCCTCAAAGGGCTGGGCCTGGGGCTAGGCGCCAAGTATGTGGATGAACGGGCCGGCCAGACGGCGGCGAATGCGTTCTCCATGGACAGCTACACCGTTGTGGACCTGCTCGGCTACTACAAGGTCAACGAGCGGATCCGCCTCAACCTGGACCTGAAGAACCTGTTCGACGCCGACTACGAAGAAGGCGCTTTCGGTAACGTCTATGCCTACCCAGGCGCACCGCGGACCGTGCAGGCTGGCATCTCCTACACGCTCTGAATCCAATGCGTCATGAAAACCCCGAAGGTCCTGCCTTCGGGTTTTTTCTTTTTACCACTTGTCTCTTTACCACTTGCCTGTGCTCATCCCGCCGTCCACCGGCAGTATCGCACCAGTCGTGAAATCGGCGCCCGCCAGGTACAACACGGCCTCGGCAATTTCCTCGACGGTGCCCACGCGACCGGCCGGGGCCAGGTTGTCGAGAAATTCGCGGTGCGCCGGGTCGTGCATGGGCGTGTCGATGATGCCGGGGGCGACGGCATTGACCTTGATGTTGTGAGGCGACAGTTCCAGGGCCAGGGCGCGGGTCATCTGGTTGACGCCGCCCTTGATCAACACCGGCAGTGCTGCCGGCACCTGGATGTTCGGTTGCAGGGCCACGGCGGCTGAAATGTTGATGATGAAGCCTTGCTGGCGCCCGATCATGTGCGCGGCAGCGGCCTGGCTGGCGTAGACCAGCCCCTTGAGGTTGGTGTCCAGCAGCGCGTCCAGGTCCTGGGGGCTGTATTCGACGAAGGGTTTTGGCAGGAAGAAACCGGCGTTGTTCACCAGCCCGTCAACGGCGCCAAACGCCGCGACGGCTTGGCTGATGAGGGCGGTTGAAGTGGCCGGGTCAGCGATGTCGCCGGCCACGCCGATGAAACCCGCCGGGTGGCCGAGCTCGGCGGCGGCAGTGTCCAGGCCGGAAGGGGAGCGGGCATTGCCCACCACGTTATACCCCCGGGCCAGGAACGCCTTGACCAAACCCAGGCCGATCCCGCTGGAAGCGCCGGTGATGATGACGGTTTTGTTGAGGCTCATGATTGACTCCTGATCACATTGAGTTGAACCGATGCGCCTGTGTTGGCGGTGGTTGAGTTCAGGGTATTGATGCGCCAGGGTTTGATAAATAAGGCTTCTGGTACTTGAGTTGATACGTCATGTAATCAATGGCCGGGGCCACACATACCCCCGGTGGACCCCTGTGGGAGCGAGCTTGCTCGCGATGGCGTCAGGCCAGTCGGTATTGATGCTGACTGACACACTGCTATCGCGAGCAAGCTCGCTCCCACAGGATTGTCAGGCAGTCCGGTTGGTAGGCAGAAAAAAGCCCGGTCAATCGGACCGGGCTCGGAAGGGTGGAGGGTTATTCCTTGGGAAGACTTCGATACTGCGTCGTCGTCATCCCCGCGTACCCCCAGTTATCGGTGTCGACTTCCTCGATCACGATATGGGTCAAGTGCGGGTCCTTGCCCAACACGCGCTGGAGGGTTTCGGTGATTTCGGAAATCACCTGGGCTTTCTGTTCCCGGGTGACGCCGTCTCGGGTAATTCGCACATTGACGAAAGGCATGTTGCACTCCAACTGATGGGAAATGAGCGCAGGACAACCCTGCGCGGCGGAAGGCCACTGTATTTATACGCTGCAGACTGATAAACAGGCTTTGGGAAACTTCAGTTGATACGCGGTGTAATGAATCATGAAGCGTCATTTCGAAGATCTGCAGTTGGGCAGCATAGAACTGTTCTGCCTGGCGGCGGAGGCGGGCAGCTTCACGGCGGCGGCGCAGTTGGCGGGGGTTACCCCGGCGGCGGTGAGTCGCTCGATCTTTCGCCTGGAAGAGCGCCTGGGTTCACGGCTTTTCGTGCGCACCACCCGCAGCATTCGCCTGACGGAAGCCGGCAAGACCTATTTCGAGCAATGCCGCCAGGCGTTGACGCAACTGGT
The DNA here is from genome assembly GCF_019956035.1 of Pseudomonas sp. A-RE-22. Lineage (NCBI taxonomy): Bacteria > Pseudomonadati > Pseudomonadota > Gammaproteobacteria > Pseudomonadales > Pseudomonadaceae > Pseudomonas > Pseudomonas sp. A-RE-22. Next base: position 34,169 of record NZ_JAHBCZ010000045.1, on the reverse strand, counting down.
CGAGGCACAACAGGAAATGATGGGCGCGCAATCGGTGCCGTCCGGACAACTGCGCATCAGCCTGCCCACCACCTACGGTCATCACCGCATCCTGCCCTTGCTGCCGGCCTTCCGGGCGCTGTACCCGCAAGTCAGCGTGGACCTGCACCTGAGCAATCGAAACATCGATTTTGTTGCCGAGGGGTATGACCTTGCCATCCGGGTGCGAGCCCAACCCGACTCGTCGATGATCGCCCGGCTGCTGGAAGACGCGAAACTGGTAGTGGTCGCGTCTCCTGACTATCTGCACAAGGCCGGCATGCCGCAGGTTCTTGAAGACCTGGACGAGCACGAATGCATCCAGTTCGAATTGCCCAGCAGCGGACGACGGATTTCCTGGTTGTTCAATGTCGAGGGCAAGGAAAAGGAGGTGTTCGGCGAAGGGGGTTACTGTTGTTCGGACGATGTGCTTGGTGGCGTGACGCTGGCCAAACATGGCGCAGGCTTGTTCCAGACTTACAAATTCATCGTCGAACAGGAACTCGCCAACGGGCAACTGGTGGAGGTGCTTGCGCCTTTCGCGGGTCGCTCACGGCCGTTCACCTTGCTCTATCCCCATGGCCGCTACGTGCCGCAACGGGTGCGCGCTTTTGTGGATTTTTTGCTGCAGTACCGGGAGCAGTGGGCCGCGGATTGAGGGGAAAAAACTACCGGTGAGGGGAGCAAACCGTCATGTGATTTTTAAGGCTGAAAATACATATCGATCGTTCCCACGCGGAGCGTGGGAACGATCAAAACAGATATCTCGTGGACCCGGTCAACCCGCTATCAGAACCGAAACGCCTGACGACCGATCAGCAGCCACTTGCCATTCTTCTGCTTCTGCCAGATCTGGAAGTTCTCGATTTCCGTTGGCACCACTTCAGTGCCCTTGAGCGCCTGGGCCGAGAAGTGATTGCGCACCAGGGCCACATCACCGGACAGGGTGATTTTCTGGTTCTGCATTTCCAGGGTCTTGAACGCACTCTTGCCCGTTTCAATGTCGGCGATGAAGGCTTTCTTGTCCTGGATGTTGCCGCTGGAGTGGCCGTAGGTCAGGTTTTCGGCAGCCAGTGCCTGGAGTTGTGGGATGTCTTTGTGCAGCATGGCTTGGGTCAAATGATCGACCGCCTGGGCCACTTCCTGCTCGGGCGATGTAGGGGCGGCCGCTGCGTAGCCGCTGAACAGGCACAAGAAGCTGATGACCAATGTCGCTTTTTTCATGGGGATTTCCTTGTTGTTGTAGGTATCAGGAACGCGAGCGATGGGTGCTCGTCGGTCATCGTACAACTAGGAGTGAGATGTTGGCAAACCAGCCGGGTGCATGGCTCAAGAGCGCTGACAATGTGGCGAGGGAGCAAGCTCTCATGGAACAAATTGCAACCATGTGATTTTTAAGGCTGAAAATACATATCGATCGTTCCCACGCTTCTGCGTGGGAATGTCGCCAGGGACGCTCCGCGTTCCGCTTCTGGAAGGTGACGCAGAGCGTCACGGGATGCATTCCCGCGCAGAGCGTGGGAACGATCAAAGTCCAATCGGTCTATGAGGAACCGCAGGAAAATATCGGGCAAGGTGCCATTTGATAACGCAACAAGTTGTAGCCGGTCAACTGTAGGAAAATTCCCCAAAGCATCCGCCAACGTATTATCTACGGCATGACCTCGTTTAATATCGATGAGGCCAAAGCGTCCCGTAAGGCACTGTATTTACACCAATACAGCCCCAAGAAATAACGAAGAAAAATCGCCCCGTTTAATTGCCATAAACATATCCAGCTCGACACGTTTAAATACATTCCACATTACGCTCTAAAGGCTACGAGACCTTGCGTCCTTACTTACGCATGCGTCAGAATCCGCCGGCTTGTGCGCTTTGCCCCGGGCCTCTATCGTTTACCTGCCACTGCCCATCAGTGGTCGGGTTTAGTCGCCCGGATGGTTTTAGTAAAGTGCGTAAGTACCATTCAGTCAGGTCATTCTATCCCTGTACTTGATGGTGGTTGTGCGCAGGGCGCCCCTGGGCGCGCCGGGCTTGCTAATTCCACCGGTCGACTAACCTGCGCACAGCCGCCACCCTTCTTTTAGTCGAGAAAGGTTGCGGCCCCAACTGAGGGAATTAGTTATATGTTCAAGGTTACTCCCAACCCCCCGGATATCGACTCGGTACTCTACGGCGACTCTCTCGACCCTGAAAAGTTGAAAGAGGCGGCAGACCGCGCGCTCAAGCACTACCTGAACCCCGGGGCAACGAAAACGCAGATACAGCCCCGCAAGCCCAGCACGATCTTCACCATCGACGCAGCGGTGGATGACGAGACGTTGCTCGTTGAGGCGTGCGAATCCTTGGCATCCGCCAGCGTGATGGTCAGCGACCTCACCGATTTGACGGACGGCCCAAGACGCCAAACGATGCTGGTGCTGCAACGGGTCATCATGTTGGGTGAGCTAGCGGTCAATCGAGTACTGGATAACCACAAGCCTGGGTAGTCGCCAGGCAGTGTTGTGGGGGGGCGCCGCAAGCGCCCTCACAACCTAAGTCCGCGAAGCTCGGTGGAACGTTGGGTTCCGTCAGGCACTGCCAACCGCATGGGCCTTGTTGCTCCGCCTTCACAAGCCTTCCCGAACCGCCCCCCGAATCCCTTCCAGCAACATGGTGAACGCCGGGTTGTCGTTATCCTCGCGCCACACCAGGTGCAATTCGCTTTGCACCCCTTCGCCCAGGTCGATCTCGCGAAACACCACCTGCTTGAACACCACGCTGCTGGCGCAACGCGGCACCAGTGCCAGGCCCATGCCGGCGTTGACCAGCGCCAGGATCGTCAGCGACGACCCCAGCCATTGTACGAATTGCGGCGCGACCCGGGCCGAGCGCAGCATGCCGGTGAGCAGTTCGTTGAAGGGCGGGTAGGCGGCGTGGGAGTACATGAGGAACGGTTGGGCGTCCAGATCCTGGACGCTCACGGTCTCGGCGCTGGCCAGCGGATGCCCGGCAGGCACCGCCAGCACGAAGGGTTCGCGCACCAGGCATTCGGTGGCATAGCCGGTCTCCAGCAGCGGCGAGCGGACGATGCCCAGGTCGATGCGCCGGGCGCGCAGGGCTTCGTGCTGCTGGTAGGTGTTCATCTCCGCCAGGACGATTTTGACCTGGGGCTGTTTCAGCCGGGCCTCGGCAATCACCTTGGGCAAGAACTCGTATACCGCGCTGCCGACGAAGCTGATGGTCACCGAACCGATGTCGCCCTGGGCATAGCGCCGGGCGGCGATGGCGGCTTGTTGGGCCTGTTCCAGCAGGTTCTGCGCTTCGATGAAAAACGCCCGGCCGGCGGCCGTGAGCGCCACGCTGCGGGTGCTGCGGGTGAACAGCTCGACACCCAGGTGGTGCTCCAGCAATTGGATCTGCCGGCTCAGCGGTGGCTGGGTCATGTTCAGGCGTTCGGCGGCGCGACGGAAGTTGAGTTCGGTCGCCACGGTGGTGAAGCAGCGTAGCTGGGCCAGTTCAAACATTGATTCAATCCAGGTATCAATCAAGTGCCAAGTTAGATTAGACGGGAACAATCCGCTGCGTCCATCATCGTTCCGTTCCCCACAAAAATAATGATCGGGAGGCACCCTTGAATAACGTAACGGACTCCACCCATGACAGCACCCTGGCGCTCGCGGCGGCCAAGGTCAAACGTCATGTCCTGCCGCTGGTGGTGGTGATGTTCATCGTCAACTACATCGACCGGGTCAACATCGGCTTCGTGCGCAGTCACCTGGAAACCGACCTGGGCATCGGCGCAGCGGCCTACGGGCTCGGTGCCGGGCTGTTCTTCGTCGGCTACGCACTGTTTGAAGTGCCGTCCAACATGCTGTTGCAACGCTACGGCGCGCGGGCCTGGCTGACACGCATCATGTTCACCTGGGGCGCGGCGGCGATGGCCATGGCCTTTGTGCGCGGCGAGACCAGTTTCTATGTGCTGCGCTTCATCCTCGGCGCGGCGGAGGCGGGGTTCTTTCCCGGCATCATCTACTACTTCACCCAATGGCTGCCCGCCAACGAGCGCGGCAAGGCGATGGCGATCTTCCTCAGCGGCTCGGCCATCGCCTCGGTGATTTCCGGCCCGGTGTCCGGCGCCTTGTTGAACGTCAGCGGGATGGGCCTGCATGGCTGGCAGTGGATGTTCCTGATCGAAGGTTTCGCCTCCATCGTGCTGTGCGGGTTTGTCTGGTTCTGGCTGCAGTCGCACCCGAGCCAGGCGAAATGGCTGAGCGCTGGAGAGAAAACCGTATTGATCGCGGCCATCGCCGAAGAGCAACGGGCCCGGGAAGCGGCCCAGGTGATCAAGCCGTCGATGTTCAAATTGCTGGCCGACCGGCAGATCGCGCTGTTCTGTTTCATCTACTTTTCCATCGCCCTGACCATCTACGGTGCCACGTTCTGGCTACCGAGCATGATCAAGAAAATGGGCAACCTGGGGGATTTCCAGGTTGGTTTGCTCAACTCCATTCCATGGATCATTTCCATCATCGCGATGTACGGCTTTGCTGCCCTGGCCGGCAAATGGAAATTCCAACAGGCCTGGGTCGCGGTGACGCTGGTGGTCGCCGCGTTCGGCATGTTCATGTCCACCACCGGCGGGCCGATCTTTGCCTTCGTGGCGATCTGTTTTGCGGCGATCGGTTTCAAGGCGGCGTCGGCGTTGTTCTGGCCGATTCCCCAGGGCTACCTGGATGCGCGCATCGCGGCGGCGGTGATCGCCTTGATCAACTCCATCGGTAACCTCGGCGGCTTTGTCGCGCCGACGGCCTTCGGTTTCCTGGAGCAGACCACCGGTTCCATCGAGGGCGGCCTGTATGGGTTGGCCGCCACTTCGCTGGTCGCCGCCGTGGTGATCTTTTTCGCCCGCACCGCACCGAAGCGCGATACCCCGAACTCACGGTCCGGCCGCCCCGAAACCGTTGTCCAAGCCGATCAGTCGCAAACCTCTCAAGCTTTGAAACCTGGCCCATCGGGAGCCGCTGTATGAAGATCAAACGCGTCACCGTCACACCCATCGCTTTTCGCGATCCACCTTTGCTCAACGCCAGCGGCATCCATGAGCCGTTCGCGTTGCGCTCGATCATCGAGATCGAGAGCGACAACGGTTACATCGGCCTCGGCGAGAGCTACGGCGATGCGCCGGCCCTGGCGATCCAGCAGCAGTTGCAGAGCCAGTTGATCGGCCTGGATCCGTTCAACCTCAACCAGTTGCGGGCTATCGTCCAGGCGACCGTCGCCGCGCATAAACCGGTCAGCATTGCCGGTGCCGAACTGGCGCCGGGTTCCCACGCGAGCAAGGCGGTGAGCAATGCCTATTCGGCGTTCGAAGTGGCTTGCCTGGATTTGCAGGCCCATTACCTGAACGTGCCGCTGGTGGACTTGCTGGGCGGCGCGATTCGCGACGAGATTCCGTTCAGCGCCTACCTGTTTTTCAAGTACGCCGAGCACATCGACTCGCCGTACCCACCCGACAGTTGGGGCGAGGCGCTCAACGAAGAGCAGATCGTTGCCCAGGCCCGGCGGATGATCCAGGACTATGGCTTCAAGAGCATCAAGCTCAAGGCCGGCGCCCTCGATCCGGAGCATGAAGTCGCCTGCATCAAGGCGCTGAAACGGGCGTTTCCCGGCTACCCGTTGCGCATCGATCCCAATGGCAACTGGTCCCTGGAAACCTCGATTCGCATGGCCGAGCTGCTGGGGGATGACCTGCAGTATTACGAAGACCCGACGCCGGGGCTTGAGGGCATGGCCGAGCTGCACAAACGCACGGGGCTGCCGTTGGCGACCAATATGGTGGTCACCGATTTCGATGAGTTTCGCCGCAGCGTGGCGCAGGACAGCGTGCAGATCGTGTTGGCCGACCACCATTACTGGGGCGGCCTGCGCGACACCCAGGCCTTGGCGAAAATGTGCAGCACCTTCGGCCTGGGTGTGTCGATGCATTCGAACTCGCACCTGGGCATCAGCCTCATGGCCATGGCCCACGTGGCGGCCGCGGTGCCGAACCTGGACTACGCCTGTGACACCCATTACCCGTGGCAGGAGCCGGATGAAGAAGTGATCAAGGGCGGCAAGCTGCCGATTGTCGACGGCTGCGTGAAGATCACCCGCGCGCCGGGCCTGGGCTTGGAACTGGATCGGGATCAACTGGGCAAGCTGCATGAGCAGTTCCTCAGTTGCGGCATCCGCCAGCGCGACGATGTGCGCCAGATGCAGCGTTACCGGCCGGACTGGAAGACCGTCAAGCCGCGGTTCTGAAGTCACAAAAGCAACACGGTGGAGACCTGTGGGAGCGAGCTTGCTCGCGGTAGCGGTGTATCAGTCGGCATCAATGTTGAATGATTCTCCGCCATCGCGAGCAAGCTCGCTCCCACAGGGTTGGTGGCCACCCAATGATCAACTGGCAGGACAACCGGCCCACACCCAAAGTACCGCCCCCCGTCGCAATAGCCGTCTTACACCCAAACTGCCGCGCCGGGCCGGCGCTGCCAAAGCATCCGCCAATTGCCTCCAAGGCAGCGTATGACGCGCCCGGGCGCCTTTCGATAATCGCCTCCGACATCCCGTCCCCTGTTGCGGAGCGCGCCATGCACAACAATAAAAATACCCGCCAACGTTTTTTGCCTGCGGTCATCGTAGGTGTTTCGAGCCTGGGCCTGATGCCTTGGGCCAGCGCCGAAATCATGCTGTACGACAAGGACCAGACCACCTTTTCCACCGACGGCTACATCAACGCCTTTTACGTCAACAGCGACGTGGACCGCGCGGGTGAGCAGTACGACCGTCGGCAGGCGCGGGTCAAGATGGGTTTCTTGCCCAACTACCTGGGCTTCAACATGGGCAAGCAGGTCGATGACCTCAAGCTCGGTGCCCGGGCCTCGTTCTGGGTGACCATCAACGACAGTGAAACCAACGGCACCGACACCGCCATCGACGTGCGCCAGTTCTACGGTACCGTGGCCAACCCGGAGTGGGGCGAAGTGCTGATCGGCAAGGACTTCGGCCTGTTTGCCCGCTCCAACATCCTGCTGGACGAACTGCTCGCCGGTTACGGCCAGGTCAGTGACAGCCTGGGCTTGGTGGACGGCGGTGGCGTCTCGTTCGGCAACATCGGCAGCGGTTATCCGTACCCGTTCCCGACCTCGCAGATCACCTACCGCACGCCGGTGATGGAAGGCTTGCGCGTGGCGGTGGGGATCATGGACCCGGTGGATACCAACGACAACAGCGCCACGGGCAAGGCCTATCAGGAAAACCCGCGCACCGAGAGCGAGATCACCTATCAGTTCGACCTGGCTGGGGCGAAGATCTACAGCTGGCTCAACGGCAGCTACCAGACCTCGGACAACACCGACTCCACTGTCGAATCGGTCACCTCCAAAGGCCTGGGGTACGGTGTACAGGCGAAGATGGGTGGGTTGTCGCTGACCGGCTCGGGGTTCCAGGCCAAGGGCATCAACCCGTTCTTCACCAACAACGCCGGTGAAGCCACCCTGCGCAATGTCGACAGCAAGGGCTACCTGTTGCAGGGCTCCTACAAGCTGGGCAAGAACCGCCTGGCGTTGTCCTATGGCAAGACCGATGACGACGGCAACGGCGTGGTGGGCAGTGGCGCCGATTACGAAACCCGTGGCATCGCGCTGTTCCACGACATCAACGACAACCTCAAGCTCGTGGCCGAGTACAACCAGTTCGAAATCAACGGCCACGATACCAGCGCCCAGAACGAAGACACCGATACCTTTGCGGTGGGGGCGGTGCTCACCTGGTAAGAGTTGGATCCTTTGGGTCCGACGCCGTCTGTGGGAGCAAGGCTTGCCCGCGATAGCCGCGCCGCGGTCGAACAGCAGAACCGCGTTATCGTTCATCGCGGGCAAGCCTTGCTCCCACAGGCCTTTGATATTGGGGGCTGCGCATCAGCCCCCCTTTTTTTCAGTGTGACGTCCCCTCGGCGAACTCGATCTTGTTGCCGACGTTGTACTTGCCCGAAGGCTTGTTCATGGGCAGGCGCTTGATTTCCTTGAGGGTGTTGCTGTCGTAGACGATCAGCGCGCCATCGGTATCCCAGATACTCAGCAGCAGGTAGCGGCCGTCGCGAGTGAACTCGACGTGGGCGGCGGTTTTGCCGGGCATGGGTCGCAGGGTGTGGGCGATTTCCAGGGTCTGTTTGTCGATCAGGTGGATGGCATCGTTGTCCGGGCCGAAGAACACATCGGTCCAGGCGTAGCGAGAGTTGACGTGGCTGCGCAGGAAGAAACCCGGCCCGAGCGTGGGGATCTGCTTGATGACTTTCCAGGTGTCGAAGTCGATCACCGAAATCAGCCCCTTGCTGATGTTGGGCGTGGCGAACACCCAGTGCCCATCGCGCTTCCAATAGGTCCCCGAGCCCAGGTGCGGCATGCCGGGCAGCGCGATGTCGGTGACGATCCGCCCCGTGTCGAGGTCGATCACCTGGCCGCCCTGGGCCTTGCGCGAGGTGGCGAGCAACTGCCGGTAATCGGGCGAGAAGGAAAAATCATCGAGGTAATCCTCGGCCTCGATCCGCCTGGGCACAAAGTCCGGGCTCGGGCCGGTGGACAGTTCCCAGACCTCTTTCACATCTTTCAAGGCGACGATGAAGCTGTTGCGCGGCGGCGCGGTATAGACCGCACTGACCCGCGACGCCTGGCCGTCCAGCCCCACCGTTGCAATGGTCTTGACCAGTGACAGGTCGCGGGCATCCAGCACCACCAGGTTGCCGGGCAGGGTGTTGCCCACCAGCACCCAGCGCCCATCCTTGCTCACCGCCAGGTTGCGGGTATTGAGCCCGGCCCGCACTTCGGCGATGAGCGTGAGGTTGTGCAGGTCATACAGGCTGATCCAGCCATCCCGGGAGGCGAAATAGACGAAGCGTCCGTCCGGCGAAAACTTCGGTCCGCCATGCACCGCGAAATGTGAGGCGAAGCGCGCCAGGACCTCGAAGCGATCGCCGTCGACGATATCGACGTGATGATCGCCAGCCTCCACCACCACGAACAGGTTCAGCGGGTCGGCGTGGTGCTGGGGTTTATCGGGCAGGCTGGCGACATCCGCCAGCAGGCGATGGCTACGGCGAGTGTCGTCCTCGCTCCAGGTCGGTTCGACCGCGGGTGGGCGCTGGAGATAGTGGGTCAAGCCATCGATCTGCGCAGGCTCCAGCACCGCACCGAACGCCGCCATCTGGCTGGCCGGGCGGCCATTTTCGATCACCTGGCGGATTTCGTCGGGCTTGATCCGACTCAGGCTCTGGGGCAACAGCGCCGGCCCGGCGCCGCCGATGCGGTTCACCCCGTGGCATTGCTGGCAGTGTTGCTGGTAGTTCTGTTCGGCCAACGCCAGGTCCGGTTCAGATGCCGGGGCGCCGTGGGCGGCACCGATCCACAGCAATGGGGCAAGCCAGCCGATTCTCATGAGGCCACCCTCGCGATATTTGGCTGGAGCGGTAGGGCCGGGTGCAGGCGGGCCGGATGCTCCAATACCTGATGGGCAAACAAGCCAACCACCTTGCCGATCACCGTCAAGGTCGGCAGCCCTTCGGCGCAGGCCAGCGCCATCTCCGGCAATTGCTGGAGGGTGCCGCGCAGGACCTGCTGGTCGGGGCGCGTGCCGTTGCTGATCAGCGCCGCCGGCGTATCAGCCGCCAGGCCCGCCGCGATCAGTTGTGCGGCGATGGTGCCGAGGTTCGACAGGCCCATGTAGAACACCAGGGTCTGGCTGTCATCCGCCAGGCTTTGCCAGGGCAGATTCAAGTCGCCTTCGCGTTGCAAATGACCGGTGATGAAGCGACAGGAATTGACCAGGTCGCGATGGGTCAGGGGAATGCCGGCATAGGTGCTGCAACCGGCCGCGGCGGTGATGCCGGGCACGACTTGGCAATCGATACCGCGGGCCAGCAGATACTCCAGTTCCTCGGCGCCGCGACCGAAGATGAACGGATCACCGCCCTTGAGTCGCACCACCCGCTGTCCCTGGTCGGCCAGCTCGGCCAGCAGTTCGTTGATCTGTGGCTGGGGCAGGCTGTGGCAACCGGCGGCCTTGCCGACGTAGTGTCGGGCGCAGGTCAGCGGGATCAGGCTGAGCAATTGCGGGCTGATCAAGCGGTCGTAGACCACCGCGTCGGCCTGCATCAACAGGCTCCAGGCGCGCAATGTCAGCAGGCCCGGGTCACCGGGGCCGGCGCCGACCAGGGCGACTTCACCCGATCTGAAGGGCGATTGCAGGGCAGCGGGCAAAACGATGGAGGCAGGCATGGGACTTCCTTGGTTCGGTATCAGGTTCGCCGTCGGTTGATCAGGCGCAGGGCATCGCAACGCTGGGGATCGCGTGCAAGCCGATTTCTTCGTCGCTGAGGTGGCAGCCAGGGTCCTGGCCCCACAGGTCGCCGTCGGCCCAGGCCCGGGTACGGGTATTGCCGTTGCAGATCGCCAGCCAGCGGCATTGCCCGCAGCGACCGCCCACGGCCCGGGGGTGTTCGCGCAGTTTCAGCAGCAGGGCATCGGGGCGATCGAGCCAGAGTGTCTTGAATGGCGTCTTGCGGACATTGCCCACCGAGTGCTGCCACCAGTACGTATCGGGGTGAACCTCGCCGGTATTGTCGATGTTGGCGATGCCGCTACCCGACGCGTTGCCGCCCCAGGCCCGCAGCATCTGCTCCAGTGCGGCGTAGTGTTGGGGCAGGCGCCGGGCGACCCATTGCAGCAGCAGGATCGCGTCGGCGTCGTTGTTGCCGCTGACGAAGTCACTGTCGCGGCCCTGTTCGATGTCGCGCCAGGCCCGCTCGAAGATCAGGGTCATGGCCTCGCGGCTCATCTGCTGATGGGCATCGAGCTTGCGACTGCGCTTGCCCCGGCCGCTGTAGTTGAGGTGCGACAGGTAGAATTTCTGTACGTCGTACTCATTCATCAAGTCCAGCAAGCGTGGCAACTGGGCATGGTTCTGCTGGGTGAGGGTGGTGCGCAATCCGACCCGGATGCCTTGTTCGCGGCAGAGCCGGATGGCCGCCATGGAGCTGGCGAAACTGCCCTTGAGCTGGCGGAATTCATCGTGGGTCGCTTCCAGGCCATCGATGCTGATGCCCACGTAATCGAAGTTTGCCGCCGCAATCTGTTCGATATTGGAAGCGTCGATCAGCGTGCCGTTGGTGGACAAGGCGAGGAAAAAACCTTTGTCGCGGGCATAGGCGCTGAGTTGGAACAGGTCCTCGCGCAACAGCGGTTCGCCGCCGGACAGGATCAACACGCGCACGCCGGCATCGTGCAGGTCGTCGATGACCTGAAGCGCCGCCGGAGTGTCCAGTTCATCGCGAAACACGCTGTCGGCCGACGTTGCATAGCAGTGCTTGCAGGTCAGGTTGCAGCGCCTGAGCAGGTTCCAGATCACCACCGGCGGGCGGCTGCTGCCCGGTGGCGCGACACGTGGGGCGGGGCAATGCCCGGCCAGGGCTCGCAGGTAATGGCTGATCCTCAACATAAGGCGCTCCTTCGATTTCGATCGATGTCCGAGTTCAGCGCGGCTTATTCCCGCTTTGTGGGAGCAAGCCTTGGTGGGAGCAAGGCTTGCCCGCGATGAAGCCGATGCGGTCCTTCATAAAACCGACGCATCTGTTTCGCGAGCAAGCTTTGCTCCCACAGGCGAAAGGCGCAGGCCGGTTTTTTTCAGGATGCGGCTGCTCACCAGCATGTCGTCGGCGGCGCAGGCGTCCCCCAGCAGGTAGCGCAAGTGTTCGCGGTAGCTGTCGATTTCTTCGCGGCTGCGGCCATGGACCATGGCGAACAGGTTGTAGCGCCAGCCGGGCTGGCGCGGGCGCCGGTAGCAGTGGCTGACGAAGGGCTGCGCCCCCAGCAGGGCGCCGAGACGCGAGATGTCGGCATCGGCCACGTCCCAGACCGTCATGCCGTTGTGGCGATAGCCCAGGCGATAGTGATTGGGCACGGCGGCAATGCGGCGGATCGCGCCTTCGGCCTGCAGGCGCTTGAGCAGGTCGAGGGTGGATTCCACGCTCAGTTCCAGTTGCTCGGCCAGCCAGGCCCAGGGGTCTTCAAGCAAGGGCAGGCCAGCCTGGGTCAGTTCCACCAGGCGCAGGGCCAAGGGCGTTTCATCCAGCCGTGGCGGCGCTTGCCACAAAGACTCAGACGGGGAAATACAGGCCGACATGGTAGGTCTCCTCTTTGGGCAGGTTCAGCGGCACCAGGCCGGTCAGGTGTTCGATGCGCAGCAGGGTGTCGTCGATCGCCTGTTCGCTGGGGCAGGCGAGCACGAACCACATGTTCCAGGTGTGCTCGCGGCGGTAGTTGTGGGCGACCTCGGGCATCTCCGCGAGGAGCTCGGCGATGGCCTCGAAGCGCGGCTCGGGCACCGCCAGCGCCGCCAGGGTGAACGCACCGCCCAGGCGATCGATGTCGAACATCGGGCCGAAGCGGGTGAGCACACCGTCGTTGAGCAGCTCATGCAGGCGGTCGAGCAATTCGCTACTGCTGCTGTCCAGCTCCTGGGCAAGGGCCTGCCAAGGGTGGCGCACCAGCGGCAGGCCCAGTTGCAGGCGATTGATCAGGCGGCGGTCCAGGTCATCCATCGATACGGGCTCCGGCCGGGGCGGCGAAACGTCCGCCGCATTGCTTGAACAGGTGCGTGCTGAACAGCAACTGGTGGGGCAGGTCGTCCAGCAGATGTTCTTCAAGCAGCGCCTGGACATGGGCCTCGACACGGTCACGCTGGCGACCGTGGATCATGCAGAACAGGTTGTATTGCCACTGGGGCAGGCGCCTGGGGCGTTGGTAGCAAAGGCTGATGCCCGGGGTTTGCCCGAGGCGACGGCCGACTTCATCGACCAAGGCGTCCGGCACGTCCAGCACCAGCATGGCGTTGGCGGCAAACCCCAAGGCGCGATGGTTGACGACCAGGCCGACACGGCGGAACAGCCCCTGTTCATGCCAATGCTGCACCTGCTCGAGCACCTGTTGCTCGCTGGCCTCGATCTGCTCGGCCAGGGCCTGGAAGGGACGCGATGTCAGGGGCAGGCCGGTTTCCAGCAAACGGCGCAGTGCCAGTGACTGTTGTTCGCTCAGGGCGTTTTTCATGGGGTGGCCTCCAGGGCAAAGCCCAGGTCGATGCGGTAGGCGGTCAGCATGGGCAGGTCCAGTGGCGTGAGACCGGTGTCGTTCTCCAGTTCCTGGAGGATGTTTTCCAGGTGGGCGCGGTTGGGGCCGGTCAGCACGAACCAGAGGTTGTAGCGATGTTCGCGGGCATAGTTGTGATTGACTTCCGGGTATTGGCTGATGCGTGCGGCCACTTGGTGCAGGCGCTCTTCGGGCACGGCCAGGGCGGCTAGCGTGCTGGCCCCGGCTCGGGTGTGTTCGAACACCGGGCCGACCCGCGACAAGGTCCCGGCCACTTGCAGGTGTTGCAGGCAGTCGATGACCTGGGCTTCGCTGCAGCCCAAGGTCTCGGCCATGGCCCGATAGGGTTCGGCGCACAACGGCAGGCCATGCTGGAATTGATCGATCAGGCGCCGGGCCAGTGAGCTGGAAGTCATGGTCAGTACCCCGGCTTGTGCGCGCGACTGCTGAAGAAAATGCCGCTCGGGCTCAGGGCCGGCAGGCTGTTCAGGCGTTCGAGGCGATAAGGATCCCAGACCTGCACCTGACCACCATCCCGGGCGGACAGCCACAGTTGGTCACCTCGCGCGGTGAACTCCATGTGCAGCACCGCAGGGCCTGGCCGCAGGTCGGCGACGATGGCGTGGGTCTGGGTGTCGATGACCTGGACGCGGTCGTTGTCCGGGTAGGCGAAGTTGACCCACAACTGCCGGCCGTCCGGTCGCGCCGTGACGAACACCGGTTGGCCGACCACGGCGATGGCGTCGGTCTGTTGCCAATCCTGGGCGTTCATCACCAACACCTGGTGATGCCCGACGGCAGGCACGAAGGCTTGCTGGTCGGCCAGGGCCCAGCCTTCCAGATGCGGCATCTTGTACACCGGGAGCCGTTCCTGGCCGCGGCCGTAATGCCCCAGTACCCGTTTCACCCCGCGCTCCGGGTGCCAGAGATCGAGTTGGGCCATGCCGTCTTCACCGAACAGCCCGGCCATGTAATAACGCCCGTCCGGGGTGATGAGGGCATCGTAGGGTTGCTGGCCGATGGCGGTGAAACGCTCGATGCGCGGGGTGAGGCCGAGGCTGAAGTCGGCGGTCCAGATCTCGCCAGTGTCGAACAGGCTGAACACGAAGCGTTGCCCTGGCGCGTCCACCAAGCCAACCACCCGTGAGCGCTTTTGGCCGTCGGGCAAAGGCGTGGCCGGGATGTCGGCGACCTGTTCCAATGTCTGGGCATCGAATACCTTGACGCCGCCGGGCTCGTAGTTGGAGACGGCGATCAGCTTGCCGTCCTGGCTGATTGCACCGCCGATGCTGTTGCCGCCCTGGATGATGCGCCGCTCGATGCGCGCGGTCAGCAGGTCGACTTTGCTCAGGCCACCGTCGCGACCGAACACGTAGGCGTAGCGCTGGTCGCGGGAAAACACTACCGAGGCGTGGGACAAGTCACCCAGGCCTTCGACGCGGCCCAGGGCGGTGCGGGTGTCGCTTTCAATGATTTGCAGGCTGCCGGTGGCGCGCTCTACCACCACGCCCAAATCGCCGGTGCCGCGCAACGGTGTCTGGGCGCAACCGCAGAGCAGCAGGGCGATGGCGGTGGAGGAGAGCAATGAACGGATCATGAGGCGGGTTTTCCTTGAAGGAGCCGGTCCACCAGCCAGCGAATGTCGTCGGGCGCAAGCAACGGTGCCCAACCGGGCATGGCGCTGCCGGGCCGTCCGAGGGTGACGGTGGCGATGAGGCTGTCGCGGGATTTTCCGGCCAGGGCTTCGTGGGTCAGGGGTGGGCCGAGGCCGCCGGTCATGTACAGGCCGTGGCAGGCGCCACAATCCTGGTCCAGCAGGTGTTGCAGTTGGGCCTGGCGCTGGCTGTCGGGAGCGGCCAGCACGCAGGAGGAGAAAACAAAGAGGAGGGTGGTTATCAAGGTTGCAGAGCTGTGTCGTTCCATGACGTCCTCCTGATCAAGAAATAAAGTTGGGCGCGGCTCCTGTGGTGAGGGGATTTATGTGGGAGCAAAGCTTGCTCGCGAAACAGCCGCCTTGATCTCTGAAAGACTGCATCGCCCCCATCGCGGGCAAGCTTTGCTCCCACATAAATCCCCTCGCCACAGGGATGTGCTCCTTGAGCGTTATTTAAGGGTCAAGACCCACGCAGCCAGGATCTTGGCTTCTTCTTCCGTCACGGGGTTGGCCGGCATCGGCATCGGTCCCCAGTTGCCTTGCGTACCTTCCTTGATGTGCTTGGCGAGCAGGTCTTGCGCTCCAGGGACGCTGGCGTTTTTCGCCGCGACGTCCTTGAGTGCCGGGCCAACCACCTTGGTGTCGATGGAGTGGCAGGCCGCGCAGGGCTTGCTCTTGAACAGCGTCGGGCCGTCTTGGGCCAACGCCGGCAGGCTGTAGGCGGCAGTCAAGGCCAAGGCAATCAGAATAGGCTTCATGGTTTTTCCTCTTATTGATGGGGCTCAATAGATGTCGTGTTGGGTGTTGTAGACGTTGAATTTCCCGGTCGGGGTGATCAGGCGCTTGTCCTTGATCACGTTCTTGACCTTGAGGGTCTTGTCGTCGATCACCACCAGCGCCGACTCGTCTTCCTGGCCACTCCAGACCGAGAACCAGACCTCGTCACCGGCCTTGTTGTATTCCGGTTGCACCACACGCAGCGCGCCTTTCTTGATACCGGCGTACTCGGCAATCGGCAGCACGGTGTAGCCGGCGTCGAGCTTGTCGATGTCGAACACCGCTACCGACTGGCTGAGCTTGGCGTCGGGGCTGAGGGTGGTGTCGACATACAGGTGACGGGACGCGGGGTGAGTCTTGATGAACAGCGAGCCGCCGCCCTGGCCCTGGAGCGTACTGACCTGTTTCCAGGCGTATTGCGGGTGATTGACCGGGTCGGTGCCGATCAGCGAAACCCCGGCATCGCCCAAGTGGCTGGTGGCCCAGACCGGTCCGTAGAGTGGGTGGTTGAAGTTGGCGCCGCGTCCCGGGTGCGGGGTCTTGCCAACGTCCACCAGGGCGGTGAGCTTGCGCTCCTTGGAGTCGATCACCGCGACCTTGTTGGAGTTGTTGGCGGCCGTCATGAAGTAGCGATGGCTGCTGTCCCAACCGCCGTCATGCAGGAACGGCGCGGCGTCGATGCTGGTGATGGTGAGGTTCTTGATGTCCTGGTAATTGACCAGCATCACCTTGCCGGTTTCCTTGACGTTGACGATGAACTCCGGCCATTCGTGGGAGGCGATGATGGCCGCGACGCGAGGCTCGGGATGGTATTGCTGGGTGTCGACGGTCATGCCGCGCGTCGAGACGATCTGCTTGGGCTCCAGGGTCTCGCCGTCCATGATGGTGAACTGCGGCGGCCAGTACGAGCCGGCGATGGTGTACTTGTCTTCGTAGCCTTTGAACTTGGAAGTCTCCACCGAGCGCGCTTCGATGCCCACCTTGATTTCCGCGACCTTGGTCGGCTCCTTCGGCCACAGGTCGATCATGTCGATCTTGGCGTCCCGGCCGATCACCAGCAGGTAGCGGCCCGACGCAGAGATGCGCGAGATGTGCACCGCATAACCGGTGTCGATCAGCTTGACGATCTTCTTGCTGTCGCCGTCGATCAGGGCAATCTTGCCGTCGTCGCGCAGGGTCACCGAGAACAGGTTCTGCAGGTTGAGGGTGCTGATCTGCTTGGTCGGCCGGTCTTCGGGTTTGACCAGCAGTTTCCAGGTCTTGCGGGTTTCCGCCATGCCCCATTCCGGTGGGGTCGGTGGGGTGTGCTGGATGAACTTGGCCATCACCGTGATCTGGTCTTTGGTCAAGGCATTGGACGTGCCCCAGTTCGGCATGCCGGCGGCCGAGCCGTAGGTGATCAGCGCCTCCAGGTAGGCCTGGCCGCGCGATTGGGTGATGTCGGGTGTCAGCGGCTTGCCGGTGGCGCCTTTGCGAAGCACACCGTGGCAACCGGCGCAGCGCTGGAAGTAGATTTCCTTGGCCGTGTCGAAGTCGGCCTGGCTCAGGTCGGGCGCGCCTTCGGTCTTGACCACGCGGGGTTGTTCCGGCGCAGCGGTTTGGTCGGCGAAGGCGTGGGGGGCGGCCAGCGCTGTACACAGCGCCGTGACCCGCAGGGCCCACGATTTTTTGTGGCTGATCAGCATTCCATTTCTCCTCAGGCGTGACCCGCGCTGCGCTGTAATTGACGTTCGGCGCGCAGGTTCTTGGTGCGGTGCAAGGCTATGCCCAGGCCGGTGGTTAGCCGCTTGACGGCGATCAAGTTTGCCGGCCGCAGCCCTTGCCAGGTTGTCGCAGGGCACCGTAGCGTGGCCTGCAATCGTGTTGTCTGATCAGGCCTTGCCATGAACGCTATCCACACTTTGCAGCACCCCGATGAACCCTTTTATCAACCCCAGGACAACGAGCAGGCGATGTTCGAACAGGCCTGGCATCACGGCATGCCGGTACTGATCAAAGGCCCGACCGGCTGCGGCAAGACCCGTTTCGTCCAGCACATGGCCCACCGCCTGAAACTGCCGCTGTACACCGTGGCCTGCCACGATGACTTGAGCGCGGCCGACCTGGTGGGCCGTCACCTGATCGGCGCCCAGGGCACCTGGTGGCAGGACGGGCCCTTGACCCGGGCGGTGCGCGAGGGTGGCATCTGTTATCTGGATGAGGTGGTCGAAGCGCGCCAGGACACGGCCGTGGTGTTGCACCCGCTGGCCGATGATCGTCGGCAGTTGTACCTGGAACGCACCGGCGAAGTGCTGCAGGCGCTGCCGTCCTTCATGTTGGTGGTGTCGTACAACCCCGGTTACCAGAACCTGCTCAAGGGCATGAAGCCCAGCACTCGCCAGCGTTTCGTGGCGATGCGCTTTGGCTATCCAGCCGTGGCCGATGAAGAGCGCATCGTCGCCCGCGAGGCGGGGGTCGATCTGGCCCTTGCGGCCCAGGTGGTGCGATTGGGGCAGGCGCTGCGCCGGCTCGATCAGCATGACTTGGAGGAAGTTGCCTCCACGCGCCTGTTGATTTTTGCCGCGCGCATGATCGGCTCTGGGATGGACCCGCGCCAAGCCTGCCTGGCGTGCCTGGCCGAGCCATTGAGTGACGACCCGCAGACCGTCGCCGCGCTGATGGATGTGGTCGATGTCCACTTTGGCTGAAGCGGTTGCCGTGCCCCGGCGGTTGCCCGGGGACCTGGCGATGTGGTTTTTCATCCTCGCCGAGTTGTCGGTGTTCGCGTTGTTGATCCTGACGTTCGCCGTCGCCCAGGCGTTGTACCCGCAGACTTTCAGCGAAGGCCGGCAATTGCTGGACCGCTCCACGGGCCTGGCGATGACCCTCAGCCTGCTGACCGCCGGCCTGTTCGCCGCATTGGCCCAGGAGCAAGTCAGGCAGGACCGGCCGCGTCGAGCCGCGTCGTTGTTGAGTGTGGCGTTGTTGCTTGCCTGCGGTTATGTGGGGATCAAGCTCACGGAGTACGCCCATCTGTTGGCGAACGGTCTGGGGATGGAGCACAACACGTTCTTCACCTTGTACTGGATCCTTACCGCGTTCCACTTCCTGCATGTGCTGTTGGGCATGGTGATCCTCGCCTGGCTGGCCGAGGGTTGTCGGCGACGTCGTTATGGATCGCAGCGCAACAGTGGGCTGGAATCCGGCGTGCTGTATTGGCACATGGTCGATCTGGTCTGGGTGCTGCTATTCCCGGTTGTCTACATCCTTGATTGAGCGGAGGTGCTCATGTCGGCTTCCCGTGTCTTGATTGCTTGCTGGATGACGCTGGCCGTGCTGAGCACCGGCACCGTTGCCCTGGGCCAGATCGCGGCTACCGGACTGGTGTCCATCGCCATCCTGGTGATCGCGGTGACCAAGGCCTGGCTGATCGCCGACGGCTTCATGGAGCTGCGCCATGCGCCGCGATTGTGGCGGCGGTTGGTGTTGAGCTGGGCGGCGCTGCTGGCGACGGTGATCGGGCTCGTCATTTCATTCACGATCTGACCCTGCAAACACAAACCCTGTGGCGAGGGGATAAATCCCCTCGCCACAAAAGCTCATCTGCCTTTCGGGCTGTGTTGGAACAACCCACCAAAACCATCGGAGATTCTTGATCGCCATCAAGCGGTTTCCGACCCCGCGCTTCCTAGAATGAACACGCCAAGCAATGAGGAAGTGACCATGTCAGATACCTTCACCAAAGGCATGGCCAGGAATATTTATTTCGGGGGAAGCATCTTCTTCTTCCTGATATTCCTGGCCCTGACCTACCACACGGAACAGACCTTTCCAGAACGCAGCAACCAGGCGCAATTGACGGAATCGGTGATACGCGGCAAAGGCGTCTGGGAGCGCAACAACTGCATCGGCTGCCATACCCTGCTGGGCGAGGGCGCGTACTTTGCGCCGGAGCTGGGCAACGTGGTCAACCGCCGCGGCGGCGATGAAGCCTTCAAGCCGTTCCTGCAGGCCTGGATGAAAATGCAGCCGCTGAACGTTCCGGGTCGTCGGGCCATGCCGCAGTTCAACCTGAGCGAGCAGGAAGTCGACGACATCGCCGAGTTCCTCAAGTGGAGCTCGAAAATCAATACCAATGGCTGGCCGCCAAACAAGGAGGGCTGAGAGATGAGCATGGCTAATCCGCATCTGAAATTCGCCTCGCAGGCCGTCGCCAAACCCTACTTCGTGTTCGCCCTGATGCTGTTCCTGGGGCAAGTGTTGTTCGGTTTGATCATGGGCCTGCAATACGTGGTCGGCGACTTCCTGTTCCCGCTGATCCCTTTCAACGTGGCCCGCATGGTCCACACCAACCTGCTGATCGTCTGGCTGCTGTTCGGCTTCATGGGCGCGGCGTATTACCTGATACCGGAGGAGGCCGACCGCGAACTGCACAGCCCGAAACTGGCGCTCGTGCTGTTCTGGGTGTTCGCCGCCGCAGGTGTGGCGACGATCCTGGGCTACCTCTCGGTGCCTTATGCGACGCTGGCGAAATTCACCGGCAACGACTTGCTGCCGACCATGGGCCGCGAGTTCCTCGAGCAGCCGACCATCACCAAGATGGGCATCGTGGTGGTGTGCCTGGGGTTCCTCTACAACATCGGCATGACCCTGCTCAAAGGTCGCAAGACCACGGTCAGCATGGTGATGATGACCGGGCTGATCGGCCTGGCGGTGTTCTTCCTGTTCTCTTTCTACAACCCCTCGAACCTCGCCCGCGACAAGTTCTACTGGTGGTGGGTGGTGCATCTTTGGGTCGAAGGCGTCTGGGAACTGATCATGGGTTCGATGCTTGCCTTCGTCCTGATCAAGATCACCGGCGTGGACCGCGAAGTGGTCGAGAAGTGGCTCTACGTGATTATCGCCATGGCGTTGATCACCGGGATCATTGGCACCGGCCACCACTTCTTCTGGATCGGCGCGCCTGAGGTCTGGTTGTGGGTAGGCTCGATCTTCTCGGCGATGGAACCGCTACCGTTCCTGGCCATGGTGGTCTTCGCCTTCAGCATGGTGAAAAACCGTCGTCGGCAACACCCGAACCGCGCCGCCACGTTGTGGGCCAAGGGCACCACGGTTACCGCGTTCTTCGGCGCGGGTGTCTGGGGTTTCCTGCACACCCTGGCACCGGTCAACTACTACACCCACGGTTCGCAACTGACCGCGGCCCACGGTCACCTGGCCTTCTACGGTGCCTACGCAATGATCGTGATGACGCTGATCAGCTACGCCATGCCACGCTTGCGGGGCTTGGGTGAAGCGGCGGACGAGCGTTCGCAGCGCCTGGAGATCTGGGGCTTCTGGTTGATGACCTTGTCGATGGTGATGATCACCTTGTTCCTCACCGCAGCCGGCGTGGTCCAGGTGTGGTTGCAACGCTGGATGACGGATGGCAGTGCCTTGCCATTCATGGCCACGATGGATCATTTGAAGCCGCTGTTCTGGGCGCGACTGGTCAGCGGCGTCGGGTTCCTGGCCGGGTTGCTCTGCTACCTGTTCAGCTTCCGTCAACGTGGCCGTGCGGCCCTGCGCGCACCGGCGGCGGTGGTGCCTTCGTAAGTCATCACAACTACTGAGCCGGACTTATTTGTGATGAGAGGATTTATGTGGGAGCAAGGCTTGCCCGCGATGGGGGCGATGCGATCTTTCAGAGATCAAGGCGCCTGTTTCGCGAGCAAGCTTTGCTCCCACATGAATCCCCTCTCCACAATGGGTTCGGCTTAAGAGGAGATAACCATGGCATTCACCCTCGAGCTGGAAGAATGGGTCGGCAGTGTCTGGCACCGTTTCATCACCCGTCGGGCCAGTGTCGATTTTCCTGAGGCCCGGGTCGAGCTGGTCCCCCGGCAACGCTCGTTGCAGGTGCTGTTTCGCGCCACCGGCGGTGCGCCTCACCTGGGGGTGGAAGCGGTCAGCGACCGCGATTTGCTGCTGCGTCGCAACCTGTTGCAGCAGATCGCCGGCACCTGCAAGCAAGTGCCCCTGGCCTGTTGTGACGGCGATAACTTGCGGCTGCCGGCGAGCCTTGCGGCGTTTCCCGATGTCGGGCTCAACGAAGAGCTGTATCGCTGGCTCGCGCTGTTGGCCGCGCAGTCGGGGCCGATGAAACACTGGGGCAGGGACAATCAGTGCTGGACCCTGGCGGTGTTGAAGCGCTACCCGGCGCTGCGCCCTCGCTACCGGCGACTGGTGGACGCGCACCTGTCCCTGCGCCCCGATCCGGCCACGCTCAACCCGGCCGAAGCCGCCCTGGAGCGGGCGCTGTGCCAAGCCTTGCGCGAACCGGGCAGTGTCGAACATTTTCCACGCAGCGAGCGGGCGGCCTGGCCGTTGCCGCTGTGGCTATACCCACCCCAACACCTGGCCAATCCCCAGGCCGCCAACCTTGAGGAGTCCGAGCAATACCTGGCCACACCCCCCGGTGAACAGCAGGGCGGGCGCAAGCGCGCCGAGCGAATCGACGACGCCACCCGTGACGGTGGGCTGCTGATCGTGCGCCTGGAAAACCTGTTCAGTTGGACCGAACACGTGGACCTGGATCGCTGGGCGGATGACAGCGAAGACCCGGACGCTGCCCGCGTCGCCGAGGATCTGGATCAGTTGACCCTGTCGCGCACCCGCTTGCGCAAGGGCGGTGGTTTGAAACTGCACCTGGACCTGCCTCCGGCCGATGTAGATGACATCCCGTTGGGCGCAGGCATCCTGTTGCCGGAATGGGATTACCGCAAACAACGACTGCAGGACGACTTCGTCAGCCTGCAAACCTTCACCCCTCGCGATTGCCAGCCCCAGCCGTTGCCCGCACGCCTGCGAAGCTCGGCCCAGCGTTTGCGTCGCCAGTTCGAACACTTGCGCAACGATCGTCAATGGTTGCGCCAGCAAACCCAAGGCTCGGAACTGGACCTGCAAGCCTGGCTGGACTTTCATGTCGAGCGCCAGCACGGCCAGTGCAGCGAACGCGGACTGTTCATGGACCAGCGCCAGACTCGCCGCGACCTGGCCTGCCTGCTGCTGGCCGATTTGTCGATGTCCACCGATGCCCACCTCAACGACGAGCACCGGGTGATCGACGTGATCCGTGACAGCCTGTTGCTGTTCGGCGAAACCCTGTCGGTGCTGGGGGATGATTTCGCCTTGTACGGGTTCTCTTCCTTGCGCCGCCAGCAGGTGCGCATGCATGAACTCAAGGCCTTCAACCAGCGCTACGACGATCACACCCGCGGACGGATCCAGGGCCTCAAGCCCGGTTACTACACGCGCATGGGCGCGGCGATCCGCCAGGCCACGCAACGGTTGGCGGGCTGCAAGCGGCGGCGCAAATTGTTGTTGCTGCTCAGTGACGGCAAGCCCAATGACCTGGACCTGTACGAAGGACGCTACGGTGTGGAAGACACCCGCCAGGCAGTGCTGGAAGCCCGGCGCCAAGGGCTGACGCCGTTCTGCATTACCATCGATCGCGAAGCGGGGGATTACCTGCCGTACATGTTCGGGGCCAACGGCTACACCTTGATTCGCCAGCCCGAGCAACTGCCGCTGCGTTTACCGCAGTTGTACCGGCAATTGACTCAGGATTGAGGGTTCAGACGATGTCGCGGGGCAGCCAGAAGAACATGACGATGCAGAAGATCGTCAAGCCGACACAGAACCAGGTGAAGCGCCGCAACCGGCGCTCGCTGGCCTTTGCGGCCTCGACTGGCAGGGGCATGCCGCACTGGCGACATTCGGTTTCGTGTATCGGGTTGGCTTGTTGGCAATACAGGCAGGTGGGCTGTGTAGTCATTCGAACTGTTCCAGGCGCAGGCGATCGAGAATGGCGATCTGGCGACCGTCCTGGGTGATGATTTTTTCATCGATCAGGCGCCGGATGATCCGCGAGAAGGTTTCCGGCTGGATCGACAAGTGCCCGGCGATCAACTGCTTGGCCATCGGCAATTCGAACTGGCTGTCCACGGTTTGCAGGCGCACCAGTTGCGTCAGCAGGTAGCGCACCACGCGGTGGGTGGCGTTCTTCAGCGACAGGGTTTCAATCTCGTTGACCCGTTGGTGCAGGCGCACGCAGAGCTTGCCGAGCAAGGCGAAGGTCAGCCGGCTGTTGCTTTGCAGCAGACGCATGTACGTGGCGTTGGACAGCCGGTACACCTGGGTCGGGCCGACGGCTTCGGCGGACGCGACGTAGTTGGGGGTGTCCATCAGCATCATGGCTTCAGCGAAAGTCTGGCGCTCGCCGATCACCTCGAAGACCTTTTCCTGGCCATCCGGGGTCAGCCGGTAGATTTTCACCGCGCCGGAAATCACGAAGTAAAACGCCTGCGCCGGCTCTCCCTGGCGAAACAGCGGATCGCCCCTGTCGATGTTCAGCAATTGGCTGTTGCTCATCAATTCGTTGAGCTCTTCTTCGTTCAAAGGCTCGAACAGGTGATGGCTGCGCAGAATCTGGTGATGGACGCGGTGGAGCACCATGGCATGGAATCCTTGTAATAGCGAAAAGGTGATCGGGGTCAGACCAGGCTCAGGGACAGGCCGCTGGCCAGCGCCACGACGCAGGAGAGCAAGACGAACCAGGTAAGCGGCAGAACGACGGATTTCATGGATGACCCCGACAAGAAAGGTGATGCCGTGCCTGAGCAAGAGACGGGCCATGCCTGCGGGCGTTGATTCGTGGGGCGTTGGGGATGAGATGGGTAAAAATGACCCTGACCTGACAGGGTTAAAATAACCATGAAAGGGTGTTAAATACCCTATGAACTATAGTCCCTGTGAGAGCGAACTTGCTCGCGATGACGGTAGCACACCCGACATCAATGCCTGCTGACCCAGCGCTATCGCGAGCAAGCTCGCTCCCACAGGGGCAGAGGTGTTTTGTTGGGATGCTTGACCCGGTCCGGCAAGCCCCTTGCAAGTACCTGTTCGAGACGGGAGGTTGCCGATGAACTGGCTTGATCTGAGACAAGGCCAGTCAGCGTCGATAGCCGATCATTCGAACCCTGATTTGTCGTACCTCGCTGGCGGTTCAGCGAGGCAAAGGAGTGGTGTATGCAAGTGCTTGACCGTCGCAAGGCCATGGCCATTTTGCCGTTGTGGCGCCTGGCGTTCCGGCCGTTCTTTTTGGCCGGGTGTGTATTGGCGCTGTTGGTCGTTCCCCTTTGGCTCGCGGCGTTCACCGGGCGCTTGTCGGCCTGGCAGCCGGCTGGCGGCTGGTTGGCCTGGCATCGGCATGAACTGTTGTTCGGTTTCGGCCTGGCGATCATTGCCGGGTTCCTGCTGACGGCAGTGCAAACCTGGACTGCAATCCCCGGCCTGAGCGGCAAGCGCCTGGCAACCCTGGCGTTGTTGTGGCTGGGCGCGCGGCTGGCCTGGCTGGTGGATGCGCCCTGGCCGTTACTGACGCTGCTGGAGCTGGGTTTTGCCCTGACGGTCGCCGCGTTGATGGGCGTGATGTTGTGGCGTGTGCGGCAGAAGCGCAATTACCCGATTGTGCTGGTATTGCTGCTGTTGGCCGCCGCCGATGGGTTATCCGTATTCGGCCTGGTGCAGCACAACGAGGGCTTGCAGCGCCAGAGCGTGCTCACCGGCCTGTGGCTGGTGGCGGCGATGATGGGGTTGATCGGCGGTCGCGTGATTCCATTCTTTACTCAGCGCGGCCTCGGACGGGTCGAGGGCGTTGCCCCTTGGCCATGGCTTGATCGCCTGTTGCTGGCAGGGGCGGCGCTGGTGGCACTGTTGTATGCCTTCGGTCCGGCACTGGTGGCCAGCGTCTGGGTCGGCCTGTTGTTCGCCGCGTTGGCGGTGGGCCACGGGATTCGACTGGTGCGTTGGCATGATCGGGATTTGTGGCGGGTGCCGCTGCTGTGGTCGTTGCACCTGGCCTACGCCTGGCTGGCGGTGGCGTGCCTGGGCATGGCGCTGTGGCACTTCGGCGTGCCAGTGAACCCGAGCCTGGCGGTGCACGGCCTGACCATCGGCGCCATGGCCGGATTGATCCTGGCGATGGTTGCCCGTGTCAGCCTGGGCCATACCGGGCGCGCCCTCGAGCCACCGGCGGGCATGACCCTGGCGTTCATCCTGCTGAACCTGGCGTGCCTGAGCCGCGTGCTGTTGGTGCTGCTGTTGCCGTTGGCCGGGCTGTGGCTGGCGGCGCTGTGCTGGACGTTGGCGTTCGGTCTGTACGCCTGGCGCTATGGGCCGATGCTGCTCAAGGCTCGGGTGGATGGGCATCCGGGATGAGCCGGTTGGGCGGAGGGAATCGATGATGTACGGGGTCTTGCTGATCACGCACCTGTTGGCGGCCATCGCCTTTATTGGCACGCTGTTTTTCGAGGTTTTCATCTGGCATAGCGCCCGCCGGCCGCTGGCGCAA
Source organism: Pseudomonas sp. A-RE-22 (assembly GCF_019956035.1). Lineage (NCBI taxonomy): Bacteria > Pseudomonadati > Pseudomonadota > Gammaproteobacteria > Pseudomonadales > Pseudomonadaceae > Pseudomonas > Pseudomonas sp. A-RE-22. The sequence goes on along the minus strand of NZ_JAHBCZ010000045.1, from coordinate 8,191 downwards.
GGCACGCGGGACGCTGCCGACCAGGCCATCGCCCAGCGCTCGCGACGCGTGCTGCACGGCGTCGTGCTGGTGCTGTACGGCGCCGGCATGGCCCTGGCCTGGCAGCATCGCGGCGCATTGAGCCAGCCGTTGAACAACAGCTTCGGCCTGCTGCTGAGCCTGAAGATCCTGCTGGCGCTGAGTATCATCGGTCATTATTTGTGGCTGGCGTACTGGCTCAAGAGCGGTCGCCTGACACCCAGCCGCGCCTGCTGGTTGCGCCGCAGTATCCTGGGGCACATGGTGCTGATCGTGGTGTTGGCCAAGGCGATGTTCTATTGGCAGTTTTGAGCTGGAGAGTGAAGCCGGCACTTGATTCAAGGGGTTTGCAAAATAGGCTGGACACCCTCAATCCCCTGTGGGAGCGAGCTTGCTCGCGATGGCGCCGGATCAGTCAGTGTTGAGTTGCCTGACCCAGCGCCATCGCGAGCAAGCTCGCTCCCACAGGTGTGGTGTGCTGTTTGAGGTTAGTGAGCAGGCTTCATCGCATTGACGAACAACACATTGTTTTCCAGGTGGATGTGCTGCATCAGGTCATCACGAAACTCCACCAACCCGCGATACAGGGCGCGCCAGGTGTTGCAGGCGTCAGCGGGAGGGGTGATCTGGTCGGTCAGGGCGAGCATGGTTTCCAGGGCTTCACCGTGCTGGTCGTGTTCGTAGCGCAGTACCTGTATTGGCGCCGAGGCCCGCTCGCCCAGGCCCTGTTGCAGCATCGGGAACAGCACCTGTTCTTCCTTGAGCATGTGGCCTTCGAGTTCCTGGTACATGTCCTGCAGGTGATCGGCCAGGCCGTTCGGGCAACTGGGGCGCGCCCCGTGGACCTGCTCGACGCGCCGGGCCAGACGGATCAGCTCCGGCAGCTGTTCGCGATGGCGTGCGTGGTAGCGCTCCAGGATGTGGGCAATCAAGGTCGCCTGGGGCTCGTCGCGCCAGTCATGGCCCAGCTCCCCGGCGGCTTGCAGGGTGCGCAGGGCGTCGGCGATCAGCAGCGGGTTCAGGCCTTTGCCCAGCGCCGCTTCACGCAAGGACTTTTGCCCGCCGCAGCAGAAGTCGAGGTTGTAATGATGGAAGGTACGGGTTGCACCGGGAATATCGCAGGCCAGTTGGCCGAGGCTTTGTTCCAGCAGATCGAGGCTCATCATGTTTCCTTGGGTTGAATCCCGGCAGGGACAGATGAATGCTCTCTTTGCAGCCGACGTGCCAGATTCAACTGATTGAAAATGAAGCATTAAATTTTTGGCAGGGTGATTGTCACCCTGGCTGTGAAGGGTCAAACGAACCCTGGAGGGTCATCACTACCATGCTGCGTGAAAGCCTGGCCGCCGACCTGATCGTCGAGCTGCCCAATGCGGTGCGATTGCAGCGCCTGGTGCAGACCCTGCGCGAATACTTCAACAGTGGCGCCGTGGGGCTGCTGCGCCTGGACGATGACAGTCTCAGGCCCGTGGCCACCGTAGGCCTGGTCCACGAGGCGCTGGGACGGCGCTTCGTGATTGCCCAGCATCCGCGCCTGGCGGCGATCATGGCGTCGCGCGAACCTACCTGGTTCGAGCCGGACAGCCGTCTGCCGGACCCTTATGACGGCTTGCTCGACAACCACGTCGGTGAACCGCTGCCGGTGCATGACTGCATGGGCGTGAGCCTGTACGTGGAAGGCCGGCTCTGGGGGGCGATCACCCTGGATGCGTTGCACGCCGGCACCTTCGACAGCCGCGCCCGCGAAGAACTCAAACGCTGTACGTTGCAGATCGAAGCCGCCGTGCGGGTCACCCGGCTCGAGCAGGAAAACCGTAGCTTGCGGGCGTCGCGCAGCGATCCGGCGGACCTGCGCCTGCCAGCCGAAGAAGGTGAGATCCTCGGGCGCAGCGAGGGGTTGCAGCAATTGCTCAACGAGCTGGATGTATTGGCCGACTCCGAACTGCCAGTGCTGTTGCTGGGGGAAACCGGTGTCGGCAAGGAGTTGTTCGCCCGGCGGCTGCATCGGCTGTCCCGACGTGCCCACAAGCCGTTGGTCCAGGTCAACTGCGCAGCGTTGCCCGAGTCCCTGGCCGAAAGCGAGTTGTTCGGCCACGTCAAAGGCGCGTTCTCCGGGGCGACCACCGACCGCGCCGGGCGCTTCGATGCGGCCAATGGCGGCACGCTGTTTCTCGATGAGGTCGGCGAGTTACCGTTGAGCGTGCAGGCCAAGTTGCTGCGTACCCTGCAGAACGGCGAGATCCAGCGCCTAGGGGCGGACAAGCCACTGCACGTCGATGTGCGGATCATCGCCGCCACCAACCGGCATCTACCTGACAGCATTCGCGACGGGCTGTTTCGCGCCGACCTGTATCACCGGCTCTCGGTCTATCCGGTGCCGATCCCACCGCTGCGCGAGCGCGGCCACGATGTATTGATGTTGGCCGGGCACTTTCTCGAACTGAACCGCACGCGCCTGGGCTTGCGTGGGTTGCGTCTGTCGCCGGCGGCCGAACAGGCGCTGCTGGCGTACAGCTGGCCCGGCAATGTGCGGGAGCTGGAACACGTAATCAGCCGCGCGGCGTTGAAGCAATTGAGTCGCGGCGCCAATCGCAGTCTGATCATGACCCTGGAACCGCAGGTGCTGGACCTTGACGTCAACGCCAGCGCGGCCTCGGCGCAGGCGCTGCCGGAACAGGCCCTGCAAGCGTTGGATGCGCCCGTGCAACCCTTGAGCGAGGCTGTCGATGGTTGCCAGCGACAGGCGATCCTCAAGGCCCTGGAACGCTGCGGGCAGAACTGGGCGGGGGCGGCGCGGCTGTTGGAGGTTGACCCGAGCAATCTGCATAAGCTGGCGCGGCGGTTGGGGCTCAAGTAGCCGTTGACCGGCTAGACCGAGTTGCCTTCATCGCGAGCAAGCTCGCTCCCACAGGGATCTTGTGAACACAGCAGATCACCTGTGGGAGCGAGCTTGCTCGCGATAGCGCCCTTCAACCCACCACAAGAACCGCCATTGACAACGATCAAGGCCCGCCACCGCCGCAGAATCCACACTGGCCCAAACCCACAGTGGAGATCACCGTCATGCCCCTTTCCCTGGCCAAAATGCGCCGCCATTACACCCTCGATGGCCTGGATGAAACCCAGGCCCCCGACGACCCCATGGCGTTGTTCGCACTCTGGATGCAACAGGCCCGCGACACCGAAAGCCCGCCGGTGGAAGCCAACGCCATGGCCTTGGCGACGGTGGACGAGCAGGGCCGGCCTCACTGCCGGGTGTTGTTGCTCAAGGGTTTCGACGCCCAGGGCTTTTCGTTTTTCGGCAACTATGACAGCGCAAAGGGCCAGGACCTGGCGGGCAACCCCTGGGCGGCCATGACGTTTTTCTGGCCGGGTTTGGAGCGGCAAGTCCGCATCGAAGGGCCGGTCGACAAACTCGATCCGGCGCTGTCGGATGCCTATTTCGAATCCCGTTCCGTCGCCAGTCGCCTGGGTGCCTGGGCCTCGCCACAAAGCCGACCACTGGAGGACAGGGCTGCGCTCGAGTCCTTGCTGACGCAAACCGAAAAACGCTTTGCCGATCAACCCGTGCGGCGCCCCGACCATTGGGGAGGCTATTGCCTGCGGCCCGAACGGATGGAGTTCTGGCAAGGCCGCGCCGACCGTTTGCACGATCGCCTCGACTACCGCCTGCAAGACGGCGTCTGGCAGCGCAGTCGCCTGGCGCCTTGAGCGCCGAGGGAGGTACCTCCAAGGAGGAATAGGCCCGGCAACGATTGCGGTTCAGGCTGGGCCATCTTTTCTGACAGGACGGCTGATCATGGCCCATCTGACGCAACGCCTCTTTCAACCGCTGAACATCGCGGTCCTCACCATCAGCGATACCCGAACCTTCGAAACCGACACCTCGGGCCAAACCCTGGCGGACCTGCTGCAAACAGCCGGACACGTGCTCATCGACCGTGGGCTGGTGAAGGACGATATCTACCAGATCCGCGCCCAGGTCTCCCAATGGATCGCCGACCCCAAGGTGCAGGTGGTGTTGATGACCGGCGGCACCGGGTTCACCCCGCGCGACAACACCCCCCAAGCGGTGGCGCCACTGCTGGACAAGCAGGTGGACGGTTTCGGCGAGCTGTTCCGCCAGGTGTCGCTGGCGGAGATCGGCATGTCCACCCTGCAATCGCGCGCCTTGGCGGGCATGAGCAATGGGGTGCTGGTGTGCTGCTTGCCGGGTTCGCCGGGGGCTTGCCGGACCGGTTGGGAGCAGATCCTGGCCGGGCAATTGGACAGCCGCACCGGCCCGTGCAATTTCACTCCGCACCTCAAGCCCCAGGACGGCATCGCCCCGACGGCTTGTGAGACACGCTCGTGAGCGGCCGGGTGTGCGACAGCGGCGTGCTGATGCCGGTGGATGAGGCGATCCGTCATCTGCTCGACCAGGCACCGCCGCCACCGCCCGTGCAACGGGTTGGCCTGGACCAGGCCCTGGCGCGTGTGCTGGCCACTGACATTGTGTGCCCGATGAACCTGCCGGCCTGGGACAACAGCGCGATGGACGGCTATGCCCTGCGGGCCGCTGACCTGCCGGGTGACGGCGGCTACCTGCTGTTGGGCGGGCGGATCGCCGCGGGTGACGAGCCGGGCGAACCGTTGCAGGCGGGGCAGGTCGTGAGGATTTTTACTGGCGCGCCGCTGCCACCGGGGGCCGACACGGTGGTGCCGCAGGAAAGCTGTCGCGTCGATGGCGAGCGGGTCTGGTTGCCGTCGGTCAACGGCGGCGACCATGTTCGCAAGGAAGGTGAGGAACTGCGTCGAGGAGACCGGCTGCTTGAAGCCGGCACGCGTCTGCGCGCCCAGGAGTTGGGTTTGCTCGCCGGTGCCGGTGTCGGCCAGGTGGACGTCTATCGCCCCTTGCAAGTGGGTTTGCTCAGCAGCGGCGATGAGCTGCGTGAGCCGGGCGAGCCACTGGCGCCAGGACAGATCTACAACAGTAATCGCCATAGCCTCGCCGCGCTGTTGCGCGGTTGGGGTGTCGAGGTGCATGACTTCGGGGTTATGCCCGACCAGCTATTGGCCAGTCGACAAGCGTTGCGCCTGGCCGCCGCCGAATGCGATGTGCTGATCACCTCGGGCGGTGTCTCGGTGGGTGAAGAGGACCACCTCAAGCACGCCATCGAAGCCTTGGGCAGCATTGACCTCTGGCGCCTGGCCATCCAGCCGGGCAAGCCCCTGGCTTTTGGGGATGTGGAAGGCAAGCCATGGATCGGGCTGCCGGGCAACCCGTCGGCGGCATTGATTACCGCGCTGATCGTCGTGCGTCCGTTCCTGTTCCGGGCCCAGGGCATGGGCGACGTGTTACCCGTGCCGTTGCAGGTGCCGGCCGGGTTCGACTGGCTCAAGCGCAACCGGCGCCGGCAGTACCTGCGGGCCAGGTTGGTTCCGGATGCCAACGGCCACCTGTGCGTGGAACTGCACCCTCAGCAAAGTTCGGCGATGCTGACGGCCGCTTGCTGGGCCGATGGACTGGCGGTGGTGGAGTGTGAGGCGCAACTGCACAAGCACGACAAGGTGCTGTACCTGCCATTCGCCGAGCTGATGCATTGACGGCAATTGATTGCCGTCAAGGTCGCCGGCCGAGGGCTGGCTAGACTGGCGGCGCTTGAGTTTTTCTCATGAGGATGCCCCATGCAACTGGTTTGCCCGGCAGGGAATCTGCCTGCCCTCAAAGCGGCGGTGCGCCAAGGCGCCGATGCCGTCTATGTCGGCTTTCGCGATGACACCAATGCCCGGCACTTCGCCGGGCTGAACATGGACGACAAGCAGTTCGACGCGGCTGTCGCACACATCCGTCAGCACCAACGCAAGCTGTACGTGGCGGTCAATACTTACCCGCAACCCAAGGGCTGGGAACGCTGGCAACGGGCGGTGGACCGCGCCGCCGATTTCGGCGTGGATGCCCTGATCGCCGCCGACCCCGGCGTGCTCAGCTACGCCCGCCAGCGCCATCCACAACTGGCGCTGCATCTGTCGGTACAAGGCTCGGCCACCCACGCGGCGGCCCTGGCTTTTTATGCAGAGCGCTATGACATCCGCCGCGCCGTGCTGCCACGGGTACTGTCCCTGGCCCAGGTGCGCCAGGTGGCGGCGGGCAGTCCGGTGCCGATCGAAGTCTTCGGTTTCGGCAGCCTGTGCATCATGGCTGAAGGTCGTTGCCACTTGTCTTCCTACATCACCGGCGAATCGCCGAACCTGTGTGGCGTCTGCTCGCCCGCCAAGGCGGTGCGCTGGAGCGAGGACGCCCAAGGCCTCAGCGCACGCCTGAGCGAGGTGCTGATCGACCGCTACACGCCCGAAGAACCGGCCGGTTATCCGACCTTGTGCAAAGGCCGCTTCCTGGTGGGCGGCAAGCGCTTCCATGCGCTGGAAGAACCCACCAGCCTCGACACCCTTGACCTGCTGCCGGAGTTGGCAGCCATCGGTGTCGAAGCGGTGAAGATCGAAGGTCGCCAACGCAGCCCTGCCTACGTTGAACAAGTGACCCGGGTCTGGCGCGCCGCACTGGATGCCCATCAGGCCGCGCCGCAACGGTTCCGGGTGCAGGAAGAATGGCGCCAGGTGCTGGCTGGCTTGTCCGAAGGCAGCCAGACCACCCTGGGTGCCTACCATCGATCATGGCAATGAGGGGAGGCCAGATGAAACTCAGCCTGGGACCGGTCCTGTTTTATTGGGACAAAGCGCAACTGGGGAATTTCTATGCCGAGATGTCGGCATTGCCGCTGGACGTGATTTACCTGGGGGAAACCGTTTGTTCGAAACGCCGGGCGTTCTCCCTGGATCAGTGGCTGGGCTTGGCGCGCGAGCTGCAAGCGTGCAGCCAGGCACAGATTGTATTGTCGAGCCTGACGCTGATCGAGGCGGCCTCGGAGCTGTCCTCGCTGCGACGCCTGTGTGACAACGGCCAGTTGTTGGTGGAAGCCAATGACATGGGCGCGGTGCAGTTCATGGCCGAACGCAAGCTGCCTTTCGTCGGCGGCCCGGCGCTGAACCTGTACAACGGCCACGCCCTGGGGCAATTGCTCGACAGCGGCATGATCCGGTGGGTGCCGCCCGTGGAATGTTCGGCGGCGCTGATCGGCGATGTGCTGGAGCAGGTGCGGGACATGGACCGCGAGGTGCCCGAGGTGGAGATTTTCGCCTACGGTCATCTGCCCTTGGCGTACTCGGCGCGCTGCTTTACCGCCCGAGCCGAAAACCGCCCCAAGGACGACTGTCAGTTCTGCTGCATCAACTACCCCGACGGCCTTGCGCTGAGCAGTCAGGAAGGCCAACAGCTGTTCACCCTCAACGGCATCCAGACGATGTCCGGCGAGGTGACGAACCTGCTGGCCGATTACAACGCGCTGATGGCCTGCGGCGCCGATGTGCTGCGCCTGAGCCCTCGCGCCCAGGGCATGGCCGAGGTGGTCACGGCCTTCGACAAGGTGCGCCAGGGCGAGGCACCACCGCTGTTCGTGGACGGTTGCAATGGTTACTGGCACGGCCATGCCGGCATGTTGAAGGTAGAGGAGGCGGGCCTGTGTTGAGTCCGAAGAAGTGGGTGCTCAAAGGCGCCGACCGCTTGCTGCCGCTGGTGGGCAAGGTGCCGTTCGTGGTGCAGCGACTGGCGTTGCAGCAGGCGCTCAATCGCTGCCTGGCCGAGCCGCTGCGCGATGGCGGGTTCGATGTGCTGCGTGGGCGATGGTTGTGCCTGCGTGTGCCGGACTTGAAGTTGTGCTGGTACCTGACTTTGGCACGGGATGGATTGCGGATTGCCGAACGGGCCGAGGCCCAGGTCACCATCAGCGGCAACTGGCGTGAGTTTCTGTTACTGGCCAGTCGGCAGGAAGATCCTGACACGTTGTTCTTCCGTCGCCGGTTGGTGATCGAGGGGGATACCGAGTTGGGGCTGGCACTGAAGAATCTGATCGACAGTCTTGATCCGGACGTCCTGCCGCCGTGGCTCTGGCGCAATCTGGAGAGGGCGGGCAAGGGGTTGGCGACGGTCTGATGAAAGCTTCGAACGCGCTTCCCCTGGTGTATTCGTGTTCCGGTTGTTCCAATGTGGCGCAACTGGCCAACACCGTCGCCCTGCGGCTGGACCGTGCGGGTCTGGCGGAGATGTCTTGTATTGTCGGGGTGGGTGGGCATGTGG